>DHQM01000212.1:8558-20396 GCA_002408105.1 Gammaproteobacteria bacterium UBA5338
TACGTACTGGAACTCCAAGGCCATGGCAGCCCCATTGCTTTGGCCCTGGTTCTTGAGCGGATCTGCGCGCTCGGTGCGCGCATCGCCAGGCCTGGTGAGTTTTCACTGCGGGCCTTCCTCAACGACCGGCTTGACCTCACCCAGGCCGAAGCCATTGCAGACCTCATCGACGCTGGGTCCGCTGCCGCCGCACGCAGCGCCATGCAATCCCTGCAAGGTGCGTTTGCACAGCGGGTCCGAAAGGCCGTCGACGCCCTGATCGCAGTGCGCGTCGAGGTCGAGGCTGCCATCGACTTCTCGGACGAAGAAGACGTTCTCGGGTTCGACCCAGCCGCCGTCCAAACTGCCCTTGTCTCGGTCACGGGCCAGCTGCGCGATACCCGATCCGCAGCGGCAACAGGACAGCGCCTTCGAGACGGATTGCGCATCGCCATCGTTGGGCCACCCAATGCCGGAAAATCCAGCCTGTTAAACGCCTTGACTGGAACCGAGCGTGCCATCGTCAGCGGCCTGCCCGGCACCACACGCGATCTCATTCAGGCCGACATCCTGATCGACGAAGTGCCTGTTCACCTGGTCGATACCGCTGGCCTCAGGTCCACCCATGATCCCATTGAGGCCGAAGGCATTCGCCGCTCAAGATCTGCCAGCGAAGAAGCCGAGGTGGTCCTTTTGCTGCTGGAAGCCGGAACCACCCCACTGAGTGAAGTGACGTGCGCTGGTCCGTGGGAGCAGGCGCTGAACCAGTGGTTGCCGACTATCCCGCGCAGCCAAGTCACCCTGGTGCGCACCAAAGTCGACCTCACAGGAGAGAGCAGCGCAACAGCGCCAAACAGGTTGCTCGGGATGCCGCTGGTGAATCTATCGATCCACCAGCCCGAAAGCGTGCAGGGCCTGCGCAAACACCTTCTGGGTCTCGCCGGCGTGCGCGATGTTGCTGAAGCCCCCTTCATCGCACGGCGCCGCCACCTGGACGCGTTGGACAGCGCTCTGGCGCTGCTTGAAGACGCAATCGCACAATTCGAAGCACACCGCGCCGCCGAACTGCTGGCCGAGGACCTGCGCCAAGTGCAACTCAGCCTCGATCAGATCACCGGCCAGTTTTCCAACGAAGACTTGCTCAGCCACATTTTTTCAAGTTTCTGCATCGGCAAATAGACTGCGATTGCGTCACCAGCGCGGGTCTGGCGTCACTCCTGTCATCAATCCGGTTGTGGAAAAGCTGTCAGCCAACGCCGGATTGCCCTGGGGGCAACTTGAACAGGACGAAGCAGGCCAGATTCCGTCCACGGATCATCCATGCTCCACCCCCTGACAATACGCCGATCAACCACAGGTTGTAAGGCAAAATAAGAACATTAAAATCAACGTGTTACATACTTATAAACAGAATGCTCTAAGGCCAATAAAAACAACCATAAGTTCTTTTTTATTTATCTGTTTGTTAATGCCTTCGGTTTCACAGACCCGGTCGAACCCACCCTTGGAATTTCACTGAAGATCCCTATACTGGCCCCCCCTGCCCCAGGTGCGCTCCTCTTATGGACCATCCAACTCGTTATGACGTCATCGTGGTCGGTGGCGGCCACGCTGGCACTGAAGCTGCACTGGCGTCGGCGCGTGCCGGTGGGCGCACCCTCCTGCTCACCCAGAACATCGACACCCTCGGGCAAATGTCGTGCAATCCAGCCATCGGCGGAATCGGCAAGAGCCACCTGGTGCGTGAGGTTGACGCCCTCGGTGGTGCGATGGCCCTCGCTGGCGACCAGGCCGGCATCCATTTTCGCCGCCTGAATGCCCGCAAGGGGCCAGCGGTTCGCGCCACCCGAGCGCAAGCAGACAGTGTCCTGTACCGCAATGCCATTCGCCGCGTCGTGGAATCGTCTGCGGGTGTCACGACTTTTCAGCAGACGGTCGCAGACTTGTTGATCGAGCAAGACGCGGTGCGCGGCGTGGTGACCGAAATGGGCCTGCGGTTTTACGCCCCTGCGGTGGTGCTCACCACAGGGACGTTTTTGGGTGGTGTCATTCACA
Organism: Gammaproteobacteria bacterium UBA5338; assembly: GCA_002408105.1. Lineage (GTDB taxonomy): Bacteria > Pseudomonadota > Gammaproteobacteria > Pseudomonadales > UBA5862 > UBA5862. Next base: position 10,593 of record DHQM01000212.1, read on the forward strand.
TTGGCCTAGAGCGCAGCGCCGGTGGTCGCGCCGGTGATCGACCGGCGAACCGACTGGCAGAACGGCTGCGGACGTATCCGTTCAGGGTTGGTCGACTAAAAACCGGTACCCCGCCACGGATTGACGGGCGCACAGTGGACTTCAAGGTGCTTGAGCCCCAGCCTGGCGATGACCCGCGGCCAACGCTGTCCTTTCTGGGCAGCACCACCAGCCACCCGCGCCAGGTGCACTGCCACATCGCACACACCAACCCTGAAACCCACGACATCATTCGTGCGGGCCTGGACCGTTCCCCGATGTACAGCGGTGCAATTGAAGGTCGAGGTCCAAGGTACTGCCCATCCATTGAGGACAAGATCAACCGTTTCGCCGACAAAGCCTCCCACCAGGTCTTTCTGGAACCGGAAGGTTTGAACACCCATGAACTCTACCCGAATGGGATTTCCACGAGCTTGCCATTTGACGTGCAGCTGGCGCTCGTGCGATCGATCCGCGGTCTGGAACAAGCTGAGATCACCCGCCCCGGATATGCCATTGAGTACGACTACTTCGATCCCAGAGACCTCAAGCCGTCCCTGGAAACCAAAGACATCCGCGGCCTTTTTTTCGCGGGCCAGATCAATGGCACCACCGGGTACGAGGAAGCGGCAGCCCAAGGCCTGCTCGCGGGCGTCAACGCGCTGCGCCAGGTGCGTGATCTCCCAGCCTGGTCGCCGGGGAGGGAAACGGCCTACCTGGGTGTGTTGGTGGACGATCTGCTGACGCACGGTGCGAGTGAGCCCTACCGAATGTTCACCAGCCGCGCCGAGTACCGCTTGCTGTTGCGAGAGGACAACGCGGACCTGCGCTTGACCGAGATCGGGCGAGACCTGGGTCTGGTGGATGACCAGCGTTGGCGCGCGTTTGAAGACCACCGAGATGCACTGGTCAGAGCGCGCCAGCGCTGGTCGGCGCACCGGCTGCGCCCCGGGACCAGCGCTGCGAAGCGCTTTGAGGCCCGCTTCGGTGCCCCACTCAACCGCGAGTCGAGTCTGCTGGAACTGCTCAAGCGGCCGGATGTCGATGGCCTGGGTTTGGCAGCGGTGGCCGAACTCGATGGTCCACCCGACCGGACCACCGAACAGCTTGAAATTGAAGCCAAATACGCCGGCTACATCGACCGCCAAACCCTGGAAATACAGCGCGTTAAAGAACAAGAGCAGATGCCGATTCCGCCATCAATGGATTACGCAAACATTCGTGGCCTCTCCCATGAAGTGCGACAGAAGCTGGAGTCCGCACGCCCCGATACCCTGGGACGTGCCGCACGGGTTCCCGGCGTGACTCCAGCGGCTGTGTCGCTGCTGTTGGTGCACCTGAAAAAATCCAAAGGTGAGCGTGAGGCCCGGGTTCGGCAGCAGGCTTGAGTGCTCAAGCGATGTCACCGCCAATGGACCTGCAGGCCGGCCTCGATCGGATGCACCTCGCCCTGGATACTGAAGCCCGCACCCAGCTGCAGCGGTACGCTGCGCTGCTCGAACGCTGGAACCGGGCCTACAACCTGGTGGGACGCGGTGAAGCAAGTCGCTTGATCGAGCGCCACCTGCTGGATTCGCTCACCGTGCTGGATGCCTGCCATGGCCAGCGCTGCCTTGACCTGGGCAGCGGCGCGGGCCTGCCTGGCATTCCGTTGGCCATCGCCGGCGGGCCGGGTTGCCAGTGGACCCTGATCGACAGCAATGGGAAGAAAACCCGTTTCTTGTTTCAGGCTGTATTAGAATTGGGCCTTGAGCATGTTCGGGTGGTGCAGCAGCGGTTCAGTGCATTTTCTACCGCAGTTCCGTACGACACCATCGTTGCTCGGGCGGTGGGCCCCATGGAGGCACTGGTTCGCGAGAGTTGGCACCTTTCAGGTGCAGGGACGCGCTACCTCTTTCTGAAGGGCAGGTACCCTGCGGATGAGTTGGCTGTTTTGTCCGCGCAGGTGCGGTTGATCGATGTTGTGGCACTTCCGGTGTTCGCGGATACCGCCGAACGGCATCTGGTGATATTGGAGCGTTGAGTGTGGCGCGGACCATCGCGGTGACCAATCAAAAAGGCGGTGTGGGAAAAACCACAACCACCATCAACCTCGGCGCATCCCTGGCAGCGACCCGCCGTCGCGTTCTGGTGGTGGATCTAGATCCCCAGGGAAATACCACCACGGGCAGCGGGGTGGACAAGTCCCAACTGCAGCACTCTGTGTACGACCTGCTCATGGGCACCTTCGAAGCTGCCAGGGTGCGCATTTCCCGCCCCGACTGCGGGTATGACCTGATCCCCGCGAATGACGACGTCACCGCGGCAGAGGTTGGCCTGGTGCAGGAACCCCACAAGGACCAGCGGCTGCGCGCAGCATTGTCTCCGCTGCAAGCAGAGTATGACTACATTCTGATCGACTGCCCGCCGGCCTTGAGCATGCTGACGGTCAATGCCTTGGTGGCGGCGCAGGGGGTCATCATTCCGATGCAATGTGAGTACTATGCCTTGGAAGGGTTGACCGCTCTGCTCAGCACCATTGAGCGCATCCGCGCCCAGTTGAACCCCGCGCTGGTGATCGATGGCCTGCTGCGAACCATGTTTGACCCGCGCAGCAGCCTCACGCGGGATGTGTCGGAGCAACTGGAAACCCACTTTCCCGACCAGCTGTTCTCAACACCCATCCCCCGAAATGTACGCCTTGCTGAGGCGCCGAGCCACGGGCTACCGGCGTTGCAGTATGACCGCACATCCCGCGGAGCCGTGGCCTATCTTGCCCTGGCCGGTGAGCTGCTGCGCCGCGGCGACGGTGGTCCAGGGGACGCCACTGAGGTGGGCGCATGACCAAGCGCAAACGCGGCCTGGGACGCGGGCTCGATGCACTGCTCGGCGACCTGGAGTCGACACCGGTTGCTCCCGAATCGGCAGGGGGCAGTGAAACGCTTCGCGACCTTCCCGTCGAACAGTTGCGTCGGGGGCGATATCAGCCGCGCCGCGACATGGACCCCCAGGCGCTTGATGAGTTGGCCGCCTCGATTCGCCATCAGGGCGTGATGCAGCCCATCGTGGTGCGGGCGCTCCCGGGCCAGGAGGGCTTTGAGATCGTCGCGGGCGAGCGCCGCTGGCGGGCTGCTCAGCTTGCCGGTCTTGCCCGCATTCCGGCGTTGGTCAGAGACATTGACGACGAGGCGGCCATCGCCATGGCGTTGATCGAAAACATCCAGCGTGAGGACCTCAACCCGCTTGAAGAAGCCATTGCCCTGGACCGACTGCACCGCGAATTCGAGTTGACCCACCAACAGACTGCGGAGGCGGTGGGCAAATCCCGCACTGCGGTCACCAACCTGCTGCGCTTGCTTGAATTGACCGACGAGGTCAAAACGCTGCTCGAGCACGGCGACCTAGAAATGGGCCACGCGCGTGCCCTCTTGGCCTTGCCGCCGGAGCGACAGGGGGAGGTCGCAGGTCAAGTGGTTGCAGGTGGACTCTCGGTCCGCCAGACCGAAGCCCTGGTGCGCGAGCGCAAGGCACCGACCAAACTGGCAGCAGCTCAGGCTGCGCCCGCTCCAGATGTCGAGCGCCTGCAACGTGGCCTTGCGGATCGGCTGGGCGCACGTGTTCAGGTGGTTGAGTCCAAAGGCGGCCGCGGTCGCTTGGTGATCCACTACCACTCGCTGGACGAATTGGCGGGCATCATCGATCATCTTGGCGTGGATCTGTAACCGCTCAGCACGGATCGCGCCAATCCAAGTTGCTTCGTCCAAGCGATCTCCCTATAATGCCGCCCGGCTTCAAGGTGCCCGGGAGCAGTTGCCTGCCCTGGGGTCGGCCCAAGGGGTCAAGCGATCAACACGGACAAACGACCAAACCAAAGGACCCGGCATTGGCCGCGTCCGCGGGTGCATCGGGTGTTGATCGGTCAAGGGGTAGCAGTTGCAGTTGTGGCTTTGATTGCCGGGTTTTGGGGTGCGCTTGGCGCCTACTCCGCACTGCTCGGCGGTTTGATCTGCCTGGTGCCGAATGCCCTTTTCGCACGCCGCGTGTTTATGCGCCGCGGTGCGACCCAAGCGCGCCTCGTGGTTCGCGATTTTTACGTGGGCGAGGCCATGAAAATCGGCCTGACCGCAGTATTGTTCGGGCTTGCGTTCGGGTGGGTTGAGCCACTGAGCGCGCCGGCGCTGTTCGCCGGTTTTATCACAGTGCAGGCAGCAGGCTGGATTTCGGCGCTGCGTTTGAGTACAGGCTGAGCCACGGTTTTAACTCCTGGGGATCACATGGCAGCGGAATCGTCCACCGGTTACATCCAACACCACCTGCAAAATCTGTCTTTTGGTCGATTCCCTGATGGACACTGGGGCTTTGCCCACACCAGTGAGGAAGCAGCCAGCTTTGGTTTCTGGGCGATTCACGTCGACTCTATGCTGTGGTCGGTGGGTCTTGGAGCCCTGTTCCTGTGGGGGTTCCGTCGGGCTGCTGTGAAGGTGACCACCGGCGTTCCGGGGATGTGGCAAAACATTGTCGAGATGGCGGTCGAGTTTGTCGACAACAGCGTGAAAGAATCATTTCACGGCCAAAGTAAACTGATTGCCCCGCTCTCGCTGACGATCTTCACCTGGATCCTATTGATGAACGTGATGGACCTCGTGCCGGTCGATTTCATCCCGGTCCTGGCCCACGCGGCCGGCATCGAATACTTCAAGGTCGTGCCCACGACAGACCTCAACGTGACCTTGGGGATGTCGATCTCTGTCTTTTTACTGATTGTTTTCTACAGCATAAAAATCAAGGGGTTCGGTGGGTTCGTCGGTGAGCTGACACTGCATCCATTTGGCAAATGGATGATCCCTTTCAACTTATTGCTGGAGGGCGTCAGCCTGCTGGCCAAGCCGGTCAGCTTGGGCCTGCGTCTCTTCGGTAATCTGTATGCGGGGGAGTTGATCTTCATTCTGATCGCACTTCTCCCGTTTTACGCGCAGTGGGCGTTGTCGGTGCCCTGGGCCATTTTCCACATCCTTATTGTGGTGCTCCAGGCGTTCATTTTTATGATGCTGACGATCGTCTATCTGAGTATGGCCCACGAAGACAACCACTAAACCACCTCTGACCACCAACGGCTGGGAGAAACCATGGAAACTGTTATCAGCTTTACCGCGATCGCTGTGGCAATTTTGATCGGAATGGCGGCGCTTGGCACTGCCATTGGCTTCGCGATTCTGGGCGGAAAATTCTTGGAGGGATCGGCGCGCCAGCCCGAAATGGCACCCATGCTGCAGGTGAAAATGTTCATCGTGGCAGGTCTGCTGGACGCTGTTCCGATGATTGGCGTGGGTATCGCTTTGTTCTTCGTGTTCGCCAACCCGTTTGTGGGTCAGTTGGCAGGATAACGCCAAGTCTGCAACCCACCACGTACGAGGTGTTGGCGTGAACCTGAATTTGACATTGATCGGCCAGGCGATCTCCTTTGCGATTTTCGTCTGGTTCTGCATGCGCTTTGTCTGGCCGCCTATCCATGAGGCTTTGGCGGAGCGCCAAAAGAAGATCGCTGAAGGCCTGGACGCCGCCGCGCGAGCGGAGCGTGACCTGGACCTCGCACAGGACGCTGCCCAGCAGCGCCTGCGTGAAGCGAAGGAGCAAGCGGCAGGAATCCTTGAGCAGGCCAATCGCCGCGGTGATCGGATCGTCTCCGAGGCCCGCGATCAGGCCCGTGAAGAAGGCGAGCGGTTGAAAGAGGCCGCCCTGGCTGAGATCGAGCAAGAGAAAATGCGCGCGAAGGAAGAACTGCGTGCACAGGTCGCAGCCCTGGCCATCGCGGGCGCAGAAAAGATCCTACAGCGTGCCGTGAACGACGAGGTCGATCAGGCCCTGCTCGACCGGCTGGCTGACGAGCTGTAACGGGGGTCCATCAATGGCGGAGTCGACAACCATTGCCCGACCCTATGCCAGGGCTGCCTTTGCGGCTGCCAAGGCAGCTGATCCCGCGCAATGGTCCGAGGCCTTGGGCTGTTTCGCGGCGATCGTGGAACATGAACAAACGCTGGCGCTGCTCAAGTCGCCCGCGCTGACGTCGGAAGCGCAGTTGAACCTGCTTTGCGACCTCTACGCGGCGGTGCAGGGCGCGGCGGCAGACGAGGCACTGCGCAACTTGCTCGGCGTGCTCGCTGAGAACAAGCGCCTGCCCTTGTTGCCAGAAGTGGTGCGGCAGTTCGAGTCCCTGCGTGCCCAAGAGCAGCAAAGCATCGACGTGACGGTGGTTACAGCGCGCCCGGTACAGACGGACCGTTTGGGCCGTCTGGCGGAGGTTCTTGGCCGCAAATTCGAGCGCTCGATTCAATTGGACAATCAAGTCGACCCAGAGTTGATCGGTGGCGCGGTGGTCCGTGCCGGGGATCTGGTCATCGACGGCTCGGTCCGCGGCAAGCTGGCAAAGCTTGCCGAAGCGATGAATTCCTGAGTTGAGGGAAAAAGAATGCAGCAGCTGAACCCAGCAGAAATCAGCGACATCATCCGGCAGCGGATAGCCAGTTTCGATGTCCAGTCCGAGGCCCGCAACGAAGGCACCATTGTGTCGGTCTCGGATGGCATCATCCGCATTCATGGTCTGGCCGATGTGATGTACGGGGAAATGATCGAATTTCCCGGTGGCATCTACGGCATGGCCCTGAACCTTGAGCGCGATTCTGTCGGCGCTGTGGTGCTGGGTGACTACCAAGACCTCGCGGAAGGTCAAACCGCCCGATGCACTGGCCGCATCCTTGAGGTCCCCATCGGCCCGCAGTTGGCTGGCCGTGTGGTCGACGCGCTTGGCAACCCGATCGACGGAAAAGGCCCGCTTAACACGGACCTGACCGACGCCATCGAAAAGGTCGCCCCAGGTGTGATCACCCGCCAATCCGTGGACCAGCCGGTCCAAACGGGATTCAAAGCCATTGATGCCATGGTCCCCATCGGCAGGGGTCAGCGTGAGTTGATCATTGGCGATCGCCAGATCGGTAAGACCGCCATCGCGATCGACACCATCATCAACCAGAAAGACAGTGGCATCACTTGCATTTATGTGGCCATCGGTCAAAAGCAGTCGACCATCGCCAACGTGGTACGCAAGCTTGAAGAGCACGGCGCCATGGACCACACCATCGTGGTTGCCGCAGGTGCCTCAGACCCGGCCTCCATGCAGTACCTTGCACCCTATGCAGGCTGCACCATGGGGGAGTACTTCCGTGACCGAGGGCAGGATGCGCTCATCATTTACGATGACCTGACCAAGCAGGCCTGGGCCTACCGCCAGATCTCTCTGTTGCTGCGCCGTCCGCCGGGCCGCGAAGCCTACCCCGGTGACGTGTTTTACCTGCACTCGCGGTTGCTTGAGCGTTCGGCACGGGTCAATGCCGAGTACGTGGAGCAGTTCACCGGCGGAGAAGTCAAGGGACAAACGGGCTCGCTGACCGCGCTGCCGATCATCGAAACCCAAGGGGGCGATGTTTCCGCATTCGTCCCCACCAACGTCATTTCGATCACTGATGGGCAGATCTACCTCGAAGGCGACCTGTTCAATTCGGGCGTGCGCCCGGCCATGAATGCGGGGCTTTCGGTGTCTCGGGTGGGTGGCTCTGCGCAGACCAAGATCATCAAGAAAATCGGCGGCGGGATTCGGCTGGCGCTCGCGCAGTACCGCGAGTTGGCGGCGTTTTCGCAGTTCGCATCGGACTTGGATGACGCCACTCGTGCCCAGCTCGAACACGGCCAGCGCATCACCGAGCTCATGAAGCAGAAGCAGTACTCGCCGCTGAGTGTGGGTGAAATGGCCATCAGCCTTTATGCGGGGACCGAGGGGTACCTGGGCGACGTGCCCGTTGAGAAAGTGGTTGAATTCGAGCAGTCCCTGTTGGCCTATGTCAACGCCGAGCATGCGGGCTTGATTGACCAGATCAACAAGTCAGGGGACTTCAACGATGAAGTCTCAGGGCAGATCAAGCAGGTGATCGAGACCTTCAAACAGACCCAGACCTGGTAGTTGGGGCGATGAAAGTCAGGATCGGCATCGGGCGGCGGGAGGCGAGCTGCAATGGCTAGCGGCAAAGAAATTCGGACCCAGATCGCGAGTGTCAAGAGCACCCAGAAGATCACCAACGCGCAGCAGATGGTGGCGGTCAGCAAGATGCGGCGAGCCACCGAGCGCATGGCCGCCGGCAAACCGTACTCGGATCGCGTTCGCGCGGTGGTGGGCCACCTTGCCAACGCCACCCCAGAGTACCAGCACAGGTACATGGTCGAGCGCGAGGTTCGGCGAGTTGGTTACGTCGTGGTCTCCAGTGATCGGGGTTTGTGCGGCGGGCTCAACATCAACCTGTTCAAGACTGTGCTCAAGGAGCTCCAAGGTTGGGACCGAGACGGGGTGACGGCGGACTACTGCACCATCGGGTCGAAGGGGCAGGCTTTCTTCCAGGGCCTGAAGGGCGACATCATCGCCTCGACCCAGCGTCTCGGCGACACCCCTGAGGTGACAGACCTGATCGGAACCATCAAGGTGATGCTTGAAGCCTATACCGAGGGACAGATTGACCGGGTGTATCTGGCCTCGAACAGCTTCGTCAACACCATGACCCAGGTTCCGACCCTGCGGCAGTTGCTGCCGCTTGAGCCGGTTGAAGACGAATCCATGAAACACCAGTGGGACTACCTCTACGAGCCCGACGCCCGGGAACTGCTTGATGGTCTGCTAGAGCGGTACATCGAATCCCAGGTGTATCAGGCCGTGGTCGAGAACATCGCGTGTGAGCAGGCTGCCCGGATGGTTGCGATGAAGAGCGCCACCGAGAACGCCGAAGAGTTGATCGAAGACCTACAACTGAAGTTCAACAAAATTCGTCAGGCCGGCATCACCCAGGAACTGTCCGAAATTGTCGGCGGAGCGGCTGCGGTTTGACCGCGTAGCTGAAGATTGCACAGAGGAATCGGAAAGATGAGCAGCGGAAACATCGTACAAATCATCGGCGCGGTCATTGATGTCGAATTCGCCCGGGAATCGATCCCCAAGGTGTACGACGCGCTCCAGATTGATGGCACCGAAACCACCCTCGAGGTGCAGCAGCAGCTGGGCGACGGCGTGGTGCGCACCATTGCGATGGGCAGCACCGAAGGTTTGAGCCGGGGCTTGAAGGTGACCAACACAGGTGGCCCGGTCCAGGTTCCGGTTGGTACCAAAACCCTCGGGCGCATCATGGATGTGCTGGGCCGACCGATCGATGAGCGCGGTGACATCGGTGCTGAGGAGAGTTGGGCGATTCACCGCAAAGCCCCAAGCTTCGAAGAGCAGTCCGCAAGCAACGAGCTGCTGGAAACTGGAATCAAGGTGATCGACCTGATCTGTCCGTTTGCAAAAGGCGGCAAGGTCGGACTCTTCGGCGGCGCGGGGGTTGGAAAGACTGTCAACATGATGGAGTTGATCCGCAACATCGCGATCGAGCACTCCGGCTACTCGGTGTTCACGGGTGTGGGAGAGCGCACCCGCGAGGGCAACGACTTCTACCACGAAATGCAGGAGTCGAACGTTCTCGACAAGGTTGCGCTGGTGTACGGCCAGATGAATGAGCCGCCCGGCAACCGCCTGCGGGTGGCACTTACCGGTCTGACCATGGCTGAGAAGTTCCGCGACGAAGGCCGCGACGTGCTGTTGTTCATCGACAATATCTACCGCTACACCCTGGCCGGCGTGGAAGTGTCCGCACTACTCGGACGCATGCCCTCGGCGGTGGGCTACCAGCCGACCCTGGCTGAGGAAATGGGCCGCCTGCAGGAGCGCATCACCTC
>DHQM01000092.1:0-10641 GCA_002408105.1 Gammaproteobacteria bacterium UBA5338
CGAAACTTCAGGCGCGCGCCTGGATGCTGATCTTTCAGTGCGGCCAGGCCGACTCGAGACACACGGGGCCTGGGCCTGGTCGAATTGGCCGCAGGCCAGACTGAACGGCAGCGTATCCGGCCAGTTGCGCGATCTTGGTGTGCTTGCTTGGTGGCTGCCACGGGTGACGGACGTGGCTGGCGTGGCCTCGGCGTCTCTGGCGGTGTCAGGCAGCCTGAGCGACCCAAGGCTCGCCGGGCAGGTGGCTCTCGAAGGCGGTCGATTCACCGTCCCCAAGGCTGCCATCACAGTGGACGAGGTGGCTTTTTCCCTGGACCTGTCTGCGGACGGGAGCTTGTCGGTGTCAGGCTCGGCGCACTCCGGTGGAACCTTGGTGTGGACCGGCTCAGGACGTTACGGCGCGACGCCTCAACTGGAGCTCGCGGTGAAGGGCGTTCAGGTGCGCCTCTCGGACACACCACGGATGCGGCTCGAGGCTTCCCCTGATCTGCAGGTTCAGGTGGTGCCCGGCACGGTCTATGTCCGCGGTGAAGTTGGCATCCCCGCAGCACGGATCGAGCCGCGGCCGGTGAGCTTTCCGGTTTCGGCACACCCGGATGTCGAAGTCGTGGGCGCACAGGAGACGGAGCCGACAAAGAGGTGGCGGTTGGACACGGACCTCTGGGTGCAACTCTCTGATCGGGTGGTCTTCAAAGGGTATGGCTTCGATGGGCGCCTGTCAGGGCGGTTGCACGTTCGCGAGCCAGCCGAGGGCTCGGCCTCGGCAACCGGAGAGCTGCGGGTTCCCGAAGGACTGTACGAAGCCTACGGACGCCAGTTGCGGATCGAAAACGGACGGCTGATCTACGCGCGTTCGCCGCTGGACAACCCCGCCCTGGACATCCTCGCCACCCGCACACTCAATGAGCTGGTGGTTGGTGTGCGGGTACGGGGCACCGCTCAGCAGCCGGAAGTCACCCTGTATGCCTCGGAGGCCATGGCGCAGACTGATATCTTGTCGTACCTGGTGCTGGGTCAACCAATGTCCACTCTGGGTCAGGGTGAAGCCAACGCGCTGGTCACCGCCGCCCAGTCGGCTGTGCTGGTGGGTGGCGACCTGCTCGCGGAATTGATCGGACGCGAGTTCGGTCTGGATGTGGTCCGGATCGAGCACGACACCGGGACCCAAAGCCCTTGGCTGGTGGTGGGCACCTACCTGTCACCGCGCCTGTACCTGAGCTACGAGGTTGGGCTGTTTGCGCCCGGGAGTCGGGTGCACATGGAGTACCGATTGAGCAGGCGTTGGTCGCTTGAAGCCGAAGGTGGTGTCTCGAGTGCGGTGGACCTGCTCTACACCCTCGACTGACCGCAAAACCCGAGGAGGCGCAGCCAGTGTCCCGACCGCTTGTCGGTGTTCTCCTGCCATTGGTCTGATCGCCTTGCGGGCCGGAGAATTTCTGCTATAGCGTGGCCCTCAATTGTATTGAATGGGGGTCTGAAGTCGGTCCGATGACACAGCAGCTGTTCTCGCCTTGCCGCCAGGGTGCCCATCCTGGTGCGCGATACCGCAGCGGCATCAGCCTCGTTGAGGTGCTGGTGGCGCTCGTGGTCCTGTCGATTGGCCTTCTGGGTCTGGCGGCATTGCAGTCCGCGGGCATTCAGGACAACCACTCGGCGTATCTGCGCACCCAAGCCTCGGTGCTTTCCCAAGACATTCTGGACCGCATGCGGGCCAACCGTGAGCAGGCGCTCTCCACCTCCGATTACGAGACTGACTTTGGTGAGGCAGCAGCAGTCCTGGGGCCGTTTTGCAGCCCCTGCGCCAGCCCGGCCGACCTTGCGGACAGTGACCTGCTGCGCTGGAAAACTGCGCTGGAAGCCAACCTTCCACAGGGCGCAGGTCGAATCGCTCGGAATGCTCCGACGCCTGGGGTGCAGCACCTGGTGGTGACCGTGCAGTGGGCTGAGAAAGCTCTGGACCCGGACAATGATGGCGGCTGGGACCGAGATCAGGTGGTCCGCCAGTTCACGCTGAGGTCTGAACTGTGATGTCTCCCCGCATCAACAACCGTTCCCGCGGGCTGTCGCTGGTCGAATTGATGGTGGCATTGGCCGTTTCTGGACTCTTGCTGCTGGGTTTAGTGCAGGTGTTCATCGGCAACAAACAAAATTATGTGTTGCAAGAGTCCCTGTCGCATGTCCAAGAGAATGGCCGCTACGCCTTGTTTCACCTCGGTCAAGAACTGCAAACCGCAGGTTACCTTGGGTGCAGCGCAAGCCTTGACAACGTTTTGGATGCCGGGCACGCAAGCTACAGCGCCGCGCTGTTCGATTTTTCCGCAGCGGTGTCGGGTTGGGAATACCTTGGCAGTGGCATCGCTGACGTGGTTAATCTCGCGGTGCTTCCGGCTCCGGCCGCGAATCACTGGGATGACGATGGGGGCAATGACCTGACCCCAAGCTTGCTAGTGGATGCGGTTGCCGGCAGCGATGTGTTGGTGGTGAAGCGGGCGGAAGAGGCACTGCCGCTCGCGCTGGCCACTCCGATGGTGGCGGGCAACTCGGGGGTGGATCTCGTGGGTGCGGTCCCCGCTGTTGCCCAGGCCCAAACCGATGAGTTCTACGTGCTCGGCAACTGCAGTCGAGCCGTGCTTTTCCAGAATTGTGACGCAGGGGCGGAAGACCTGGACCTTTCCGGCTGTTTGAGCGGCGCGGGTCGAATTGGTCCCGGCAATGCAGCGGCGACCTGGCCAGAAGCCTACTCGGTTGATGGGACCCTGCACCCGGTGCGGGCCACGGCGTTCTACGTGCGGCGCAACCCCGCGGGTGTTCCGGCGCTGTATCGGAAACGGTTTCACGATGCTTCGGGGGACCCGGCTGAAGAACTCGTTGAGGGCGTAGAGAACATGCAGGTGCTCTACGGAGTGGATACCGACAGCGACTCGGTGCCAAACGCCTATGTGACCGCCGACCAGGTCAACGGCAACCCGGTGGTGGCAGTGGAGGTCGCGTTGATGCTGCGGGCGCTGGTTCCTGCCGATGCCCAGAACACGGTGGAACAGCACCAACTGACCCTGACCGATGTGCAGACCCCCGCCGATCGATGGTTCCGCAAGTCCATGGCGGCCACGGTCAAGCTGCGCAACAGAGGGCGCTTTGATGGCTGACTCTTTGGGCTGGACCGGAGGCCCCCTGGAGAGGGAGGACCCTTTGCGACACCGACAAGGTGGCATGGTGTTGATTGTCAGCCTGGTGCTACTGGCGGTGATGACGGTTGCAGGGGTCACCGCAATGCTGAGCGCCGGGCTTGAGGAGCGCATGGCGGGTGGGTTTCGTGACCAGCAGGTGGCACTGCAGGCGGCAGAAGCCGCGCTGCGCCAAGGTGAGCGCGAGATTGAAGGAACCTCTGCGGCCTTGCTTGAAACCCGGGTATTGGCTGGGGGAGCCAACTGCACAGGGGGCTACTGCCTGGCCGCACGCCTGGATCCAGGCTACGTTGCGGGCATCTCTGCAGCCTGCGGCGATGCCGCCTACTTGCCTCCCCATTGGCAGCTGGCTGAATGTGCGGCCGTCACCGATGTCTGGAGCGATGGGGCACGCCACCAGCTGTACACCGCTTCGCTGCCTGAGGCCAGTGCGCAGGCCCAGTACCTGATCGAGTTGGTCGGCCCGTTTCGCGAAGCCGGGGTGCCAGTCGATGAATGCAACGGGCATCCGTTGGCGCCTGCCAACGCCGCCTGCTCGCGCGTGTTCCGGGTGACGGCCCTGGGCAGCGGCGGGCGCGGGAGCAGCAGGGCCATGGTCCAGTCCTACGTGGTGAAATAATGATGCACGAAGACAGCATTCAAGGTCGGCCGCGCCGGTCCAGTTGTTTGGCCATTGTGGCGCTGTTGCTCGCTGGTCTTGTTGGCTGGAGCCGGCCTGCAGTCGCTGTGGGCAGCTCGTCGGCCTACGCCAGCCTGCCGCCCACCTCGTCGGAGTCGACCCCGCCCCTGGTGATGCTGCTGCTGTCGCGAGACCATGAACTGTTTCGCAAGGCGTATTCGGACTTCAGTGACCTGGATGGGGACGGTGTCGTCGACACCACCTACACCGACGGCTTCAGGTACCTCGGGTACTTCGACAGCCAGCATTGCTACCGCTACGACACCGGGCTGGACCGCTTTCAGGCCGTCGGTGAAGTCGACGCCGGTGGAGGGCATCAGTGCACAACGCTTGATGGCTGGAGCGGCAACTTCCTCAACTGGGCCACCATGACCCGGGTCGACCTGGTGCGCCGTGTGCTGTATGGCGGCAAGCGCAGAGAGGATCCGGTGACCGCGGGGCTGCCCACGGTGTTGGAGCGCTCCTTGCTGCCGCCGGATGTGCACGCCTTCGCCAAGGTGTATGGGGGTGCGGACATCGCCAGCCTCGTGCCGGCCGGCGTGGGTGCGAGCGGTTCGGTGACGCTGTGCAATGTCACTGACTGGGCCGGATCAAACGCCACCAGCGGCGCCCTCGATACCGGCACCCACCCACCGGTGGTGCGTGTTGCCGACGGTGCCCATCCGAACTGGGCGGCCACCGAATTCATGCAGTGTGACTGGCAGGAGGGACCGAATTCCCTCGGGGATGCGGACCGGCCTTCGCAGGGCGCTTCTGGGTCGCAGGAGTTGCACGTGCTCGTGGAGCGCTGTGTGCTTCCGACTGAGCAGGGCGGGGCCGCGTGTCAGCAGCTCGACCGGGCAACACCCGATGTCAGTGATGACCTCTGGAAACCCTGGGGCTTGCTGCACCGCTACGCCGGCGGTGGGCTGCTGCGATTCGGGCTGATGACCGGGAGCTACGAGCACAACGCCCGCGGCGGCGTGCTGCGCCACAACGTCACAGAGCTCGGCGCAACCGAGATCGATCCGGATAACGGCACACTCGGCACTTCCGGCTTGATCGCGAGCATCAATGCCTTGCGCATAGGCGAGTACCAGCTGAGGGACATTGGCGCGCACAACCAGCGAGGCCAGTACTTGAACTGCGGTGACTATGTGCCTGCCACCGATGTGGCTGCGGGCAGCTGTGCGGACTGGGGCAATCCACTTGGCGAGATCTACCTGGAGACGCTGCGCTATTTCGCCGGACTCTCGGCGCATTCTGCTTTTCAGCCCACGGCTCCCGAACCGGTTGCCGGGTTGGCGTTGCCTGCGTGGCAAGACCCCTTTGCCTTTGGACCGAGCGGAGCCTTGGTGCCCTGCGCACGCTGCGTGGTGGTCACCCTGTCAACGTCTCTAAATACCTTTGATGCGCTGAACAGTGCGGACTGGGACGCTGCGCTCGGGCTGCCGCTAGCCAGCTCGCCGGCAACG
Source organism: Gammaproteobacteria bacterium UBA5338 (assembly GCA_002408105.1). Classification (GTDB taxonomy): domain Bacteria; phylum Pseudomonadota; class Gammaproteobacteria; order Pseudomonadales; family UBA5862; genus UBA5862. Next base: position 5,319 of record DHQM01000092.1, read on the forward strand.
GCAGTGGCCTCGATTCAGACCCTTGAAGGCCTGGACGGAGCGACGGTATTGGTGGGAGACGTTACCGGCTCACCCCAGCCGACCGATGAATGCTCGGAGAAACCACTGACCGCCGGCGGCTTGGCCCAAGCATCGGGCATTTGTCTGGAATCCCCCAATGGCCGGGGTGGTTTTGGGGTCGCCGGGGCCGCCTATTCGGCTTTTGTCGGAGACTTGCGACCCGATGCCAGTGAGCCGGCCATGGTTGGAGACCAAAACGTGCGCAACTTTGTTGTGGCGTTGTCCGAGGAACTGCCTCAGTTTGCGGTCTCAGGGAGCCCGGGGCAGGCCCAATTGGTGCCCCTGTGCCGCTCCAGGTGGACTTTGGGTGAATCCACGGACTGGCAGCGTTGCTCCTTGATCGACGTCGTCGATGAAGGCACCGTGCCCCCAACTGGGGACGCTTGCGAGTCCGGGACGGGCTACCGGCGCTTTCGGCTGCTTTGGGAGGGGACCTCCTGGGGAAGTGACTATGACTTCGACGTTGAGCAAACGCTGGAATACTGTGAGTTGAATGGGGAAGTCCTGGCCCGGGTGAAGCCCACCCGGGATGCCGCGGCCGCCCGGTTCGAGTTTGGTGTCTCGCTACTGGGTGTCGTGGGTGGCGGAACCCAGTACCTTTTCAGCATTCCCGAGGGCAATGGGGACACCATTGCTTCAGGCACCTGGCTTCAGCCGGCCGAGGTGGGCAGCGACACCGACTACCTGCGCCGTGCAATCGTTGGCGGTGGGAACCCACTGCCCCGGCCGTTGTCGCTGGCGGCCAAGTACGGCGGCTTTACAGACCTCGACGGCGACGGCACCCCGGTTTTCAGCGGCAATTCTGCGGACCGGCGCGAGTGGGACAACCGGGACAACCTGACCCTAGCTCCGGTCGCCGGCGGTGACGGGCAACCGGACAACTACTTTGAGTTGCGCAACCCAGCGGCGCTCGCAGATTCGCTTGATGACATCTTCAATGTGGTTGCGGCTGAGGTCAGCGCAGGTGCTGCGGCGGCGGTCGTGGCCAACAACGCCTCTGGAGAAGGGGTTGTGGTGCAGGCGCTGTATCACCCGAAGGTAGCGGCCGGTGGTACGGAGGTGAGCTGGACCGGTACCCTGCAGGGCCTCTTGGTGGACAGCCAAGGCCGCCTGCGGGAAGACGGTGACGGTGATGCCACCCTAGACGGGTGCGACCAGGATCCCGTGGTGGAGATTTTCACTGACCCCTTTGGTCTGGATCCGACACCCAAGGTGCGCCGTTATCTCGGCGCCAGCGCCGACTGTCTGAGCGCCGGCACCCCAGCAGTGGATAGCCTGGAAAGCCTGGCCCCTCTGTGGAGTACACGAGAGGCATTGGCGCAGATTCCAGAAGCGGACCTCGCCCTACAGCGGACCTACAGTGCGCCGGCAAGCACGGGCCGCACCATCTATACAGTGGCGGCCAATGCGACTGAAGCTGCCGACGGCCGGGTGGACCTGGACAGTGGCTTGGCTGCAACCCGCTTCCGAGAGTTCAATGCCAGCAACGCGACCGAGGCCAGCGGGGTAATCGACTACGTGCGGGGCGTCGAGCAGGCTGGGCTGCGCAGCCGCACCATTGATGCAGATGGGGACGGCCTCGCTGAGCCATGGCGCCTGGGCGATGTGGTGCATTCAACTCCGCTGGTGGTGGCGGCGCCTCGAGCGGGCTACCAGTTCTCGGTGGGTGATTCGACCTACGCGGCGTTCGCCAACCAGTACAGCCACCGCCGGCAGGTGCTCTACGTGGGCGGAAACGACGGCATGTTGCATGCCATCAACGGTGGCTTCTGGGACGAAGCGAACAAACGCTTTGCGCTCCAGATGGCCGGGGAAGTCCAGCACACCTTGGGGGCTGAGCTCTGGGGTTTTGTGCCACGCAGTCTGTTGCCCCACCTGCGGTGGCTCACAGAGCCCGCGTACCCCCACGTGGCCTATGTGGACGGTGAGCCGGTGGCGTTTGACGCCAACGTGTTTCCTGATGACGCAACACACCCGGGCGGCTGGGGCACCATTCTGGTGGTTGGCATGCGTTTTGGCGGTGGCGCCATCGACATTGACACCGATGGCAACCCGAGCACCACGGATGAAACCTTCAGGTCTGCGTACTTGGTCCTCGACATCACTGATCCCGAGCAGCCGCCGCAACTGATTGCGGAGATCAGCCACCCCAAACTTGGGTTTACCACCGTCACGCCGCAGCTGGTGCGCAACCGGGTGGCCGGCGTTGGGGGCAGCTGGAGCGCCCCCAGTGCCAACCAATGGACCTTGGTGTTCGGCTCGGGACCCACCGAGCAGTACGGTGCTGAGTCCAGCCAGGGCGCGCACCTGTTCTTCTTTGACCTCAGTGCCCACATGGCTGCTGGCAGTTGGGACACCGCAGCCTCAGCGTTGACGGCGCTGGACCTGTCGACTGTGACGTCCCTCGGCGGCGCAGCCAACCTCGCATTCGTTGGTCAGATTGCCGTGCGCGACTGGAACCAGGATGCAAGCGACGATTGGCTGTACTTTGGGTTGGTGGGTGGCGCGGCCAACTCGCAGACCGGCGCACTCGTTGCCTACCAGATGGACTGGAGTGCTCCGGGCACGCCTGCGTCGACCAACATACACCCGCTGCTATTGGGTGCTGGCCCGGTTGCCACGCGACCCATCGCTGTGCTCGACGACCTGGGTGAGGCTTGGATCCATGCCGGAAGTGGCAAGCTGCTGCACGCGGAAGATGCCACGGATTCTGGCGCTCGGGCCTACTATGGCATCCAGTTGCCCGACACGGTTGCCGCTCCGTCTTCTGTCGCGACCGCGGACCTCTTGGCCACCGAAGCCATTCAAGTGTTCGCCGATGGCAGCTTGAATGACATTGCCGGGGTGCTTCCCGTTTCCGTGACTTCGTTTGATGGGTTGCTCGGGTACATTCGGTCGGCGGCTGTCCCCGGATGGAAGCTTCAACTGCCGAACGCACGGGTGGTTGCGGCCGCGGCGCGCAGTCAAACCACTTTGTTCATTCCGGCCTTCGATGTGGGCGCCCTTGGCACCGGCTGCGGCCTTGGCAGCACCACCCTCCATGCGGTCGACTACCGAACCGGGACACCAAGCCCGTTCGGCGTGTTCGGTACCGATGCCAGCGTCGTGCAGAACAGCGCCCCCTTGGCGCTGCCGTCGATCACTGTGGCCGGCCTGTCGGCGGCGCCGCAGGTTTTCACGGGGGACGGCGGAACCAGTCGAATTCTGATTCAGGAACAAAGCGGCGCGTTGACCGGAGTCGATGTGAATACGGGCCTCGGCGCCACCAGCGGGCGGCGCGCTTGGCGTCGGCTTCTAACCCTGGACTGAGGCAAGTGTGGGGTTTTGCGGCCTGGTGCACGGACTCGGTCGGGCGGTGCGACACCCTGTACGGGCCCGCTGTTGCTATACTGCACGCATGAAACCTCACCAAGGCTTTTCATTGATGGAGTTGCTGATTGCCGTCGCCATCGTCGGCATTTTGGCGTCCATTGCGTATCCCGCCTACCAAGACAGCGTGATGCGCAGTCGCCGGGCGGATGCCAAAATTGCCCTCACCCAGGCCGCTGCGCAGCAAGAGAAGCGGTTCACCGAAACCTCTTCTTATACCAGCAACATGGCCGAAATCGGCGGCGCCACCTCCCCGGAAAGCTTCTATAACCTCGCGGTTGCAGTCACCAATGGCGGCCTTGGCTTCACCCTAACAGCAACACCGGCGGCGGGCAGCCCGCAGGCCAACGACAACAGTTGCGCGCAGTATCAACTCACCCACACGGGTGCCAAACTGGCATTCGATGCGGGCGCCACCACATCGGTGAATTGCTGGTAGACATCCGCTGCTTCGTTGCAGTCGCTTTCGCCTGTTCTATGACTCCCGCTACACTCTGTGTTGCGCCGTGCGGCAGCTCCGTCGCATGGGATGCGCGTGGCCTGCCTTCCCTGGGCTTGTTGCTGCGCGCTCGCAGGTGGTTGAGTAGCCAGAGTGGAACGTGACTGATGTGATTGTCGTGGGGGCTGGTGTGGTTGGGCTCACCACCGCGCTGGCCCTGCGGGCTGAAAACGCAACCGTCACCCTGGTGGATGAAGGCCGAGCCGACGGTACCGCATCCTGGGCGGGTGGAGGCATCCTCTCGCCACTGTATCCGTGGCGTTATTCCCCCGCTGTGCACGCACTGGCTTTGGCAGGCGCCCGACTGCATCCGTGCCTTAGAGACACCCTGGTGGAACGCACTGGGATCGACCCTGAGCTCAGGCGCGACGGCCTGGTGGTGCTGGACGCTGAGGTACAGGCCGCTGGGCTTGCCTACGCTGAAGCCCAGGGGATTGAAGTCTCGTCGGTCGGAATTGAACGATTGCGGGCGCTCTTGCCTGGATTGACCCCTGACTTGAAGCACGGGCTGTACTTCCCTGAGGTTGCGACCGTGCGCAATCCGCGCCTGCTCTCGGCGCTGCGAGCCGCTTTGGAGGTGGACCCTGGGGTGCGCTTCGAACGCGCGCGGCGGGTTGAGCAGCTGGTGTTGCGCGGAGGGCGGGTTCAGGGTGTGGCCACCCCCAGCGGCAACCTGTGTGCAGACCGGGTGGTGTTGGCCTGTGGTGCCTGGGCGGGGCTGCTGGACCTTCCGGGTGGCCGTCTGCAGATCGTGCCCGTTCGTGGTCAGATGTTGCTGTTCCGCTTTTCTCCTCCGGCCCTCGAAGTTCCGGTGCTTTTTGAAGGCAGGTACCTGGTGCCCCGCAGCGATGGCCACCTGTTGGTCGGCAGCACCCTCGAGACGGCGGAATTTGACTCAGGCACAACCGCTGAGGCGGCAGCCGTGCTGGAGGAATTCGCCCGGCGCCTGTTTCCAATGGTATTTGAGGGCCAGGCTCCACTGCGCCATTGGGCGGGCCTGCGACCCGGATCCGCCGATGGCATCCCGTGGATCGGTCCCTGGCCGGAGACGCCGGGGTTGTACCTCAACGTCGGGCACTATCGGTACGGGCTGACCATGGCACCGGCCGCTGCGCGCCTGCTGGTTGAGTCGCTCATGGGGCGGGCCTCATCGTTTGGGCACGTGGCAGACTACGCCCCTGAAAACCGCCGATCGGCTACTCAAGGTCGAGCTTTTTCAGTCGGTACCGCAGCGCCCGAAAGCTGATGCCGAGCCGTTTGGCGGCTTGGGTTTTGTTCCAGCGGGTTTCCTCAAGGGCCTTCAGAATGGCTTGTTTTTCGATGGCTTCGAGGTAGCTTTCGAGCGAGCCTTCGGCGCCGGCACGGCCTGGTGGTTCGGCAGCTGGAGCCGGGGAC
>DHQM01000092.1:10816-11027 GCA_002408105.1 Gammaproteobacteria bacterium UBA5338
CCGGGGACTCGATGGCGGGTTCTTCGCCCGCTTCGGCGGCCACGCCGCCCGGCGTCAACTGCAGGTCACCCGCGGTGATGCGTCCCTGTTCGCAAAGCGCGAAAGCACGTTCGAGGGTGTTTTCCAGCTCCCGGACATTGCCCGGAAAACTGTGGCTCTGCAGGGCCGCGATCGCGCCGTCGCTGATTTGCGGTGCGTCGGCATGGTAGTC
>DHQM01000145.1 GCA_002408105.1 Gammaproteobacteria bacterium UBA5338
ACGCCGCGGCAGCGCCACCCTGGTGGTGTCAGGCGGGCGTACGCCGATCCCGCTGTTTCACGCCCTGCGGCAACAGCCTATCCCCTGGAACCGCATTCAGGTCAGCCTGGCTGATGACCGCTGGGTGCCGGCCCACCACCCCGACAGCAACGAAGGACTGGTGCGCCGTGAGTTGTTGGTGGGCCGGGCATCCGAAGCTGAACTGGTGGGGCTCACCAGCACGGCGCCGGACCCCCGCCAGGGCCACATTGATTCCGAGGCCGCCGTGGCGCGCCTCAACCAGCCGTTCGATGCGGTGGTACTCGGTATGGGTGGTGATGGCCACACTGCCTCGCTGTTTCCCGGCAGCCCCGACCTCCACCGAGGCCTCTCCAGCGAAGCCGACCTGACCATCCCGGTGACGCCGCCTGCCGGGGTCCCACACCTGCGCGTGAGCATGACCCTGCGCACCCTCCTCAATGCCCGGGGCGTCTACCTGCACATTGAAGGTGCAGACAAGTGGCAACGGTACCTGGAGGCACGCCAACAGGGCCCGGTCGAACAGTATCCAGTGCGCGCCTTGTTAGAGCAGAGCAGCGCACCGCTCCACGTCTACTGGGCACCCTGAGTAAGCACCCACTTAGGCGCGAAACCTTAAGGTTCGACCACGCTGCACTGTGCTCCAGCCGGGATGCAACCGCCAAGACCCGGCGCGGAAACAGCACATGCAAAGAACTCCAGCAGTGCTGCACGGTAGGGTGCATAGGCAAAGGTCGCGGTGTGGGGACCACGGGTCTGCAACCAGCATTTGGGGGCGAGCGCTCGAGCAAAGAGTCTCGCACCATGGTGGACTGGAATCACGGGATCCTGGCCACTGTGGATGAGCAACAAGGGCGTCGGACTCACCCGCTCGACCACCTCCACCGGATCCGCCGGGTTCGCCATGGCCCAGCCAATCGGCCATTGCAGCGGCCACAAAAGCCAGCTGCGCGCACTCGCCTCACGCGCGATTTGGCTGTATTGGCTGAAAGCACCATCGCTGACCACCGCGGTGACCGCCCCATTGAGGTCCGCCTCGGTGCCGACCAGGTAGAGTGCGACCGCGCCACCAATGCTCTGGCCCAATAGGAACACGGGGCCTTGCGCCACACCGGGTTGAGCCAGCAGCCAACGCAGCCCAAAGCGGGCATCTTCGATTGCACCCTCGACACTGGGGCGACCGGTAGACAAACCAAACCCCCGGTAGTCCATGAGAAACACCCCATAGCCCTGCTCCGGGAGCCAAGCGACGTTGTGGATGTGGGTGCTGATGTTCTCCGCGTTGCCGTGCAAATAAAACACCGCACCAAGCGGTGCTTCGGTCGCGGCCGGTAGCCACCAGCCATGCACCTCTCGGTCCTCGGTGGTCGGGATTCGGACATCCTCATGGTGCAGCCCGAGCTCCGCTGGCGTGCGGCGAAGGCCCGGTTCAGGAAAGAAAAACAACCCGCTGCAGCCTGCAAGCAGCAGCACAGCCGGCAACCAGGCCCATCGCAATCCCATGGGGATCCAAAGCGGGTTCAACCGACATCCCACCACCTCAATCCGCCGGTGTGCCCCAGAGTGACTCGAGGCGCGCATCCCGACCGCAGTTCCAGCGGTAGAATTTGTAGCGCACCGGATTGCGCCGGTAGTAGTCCTGGTGCTCCTGCTCCGCCGGCCAAAATCGGTCCAGTGGCTCGATGGTGACCGCGATCGGGGCTGCAAATCGGCCACTGTCCACCAACTCCTTCAGTGAAGCCTCAGCGGTCCGCCGCTGCTGCGCGTTGGCCACAAAAATTGCGGGACGATATTGGCGGCCCCGGTCGCAAAACTGCCCGCCACCATCCAGAGGATCCACCTGCCTCCAGAAGACGGCCAGCAAATCCGCGTAGGTCAACCGCTTGGGGTCATAGACCACTTCCACCACCTCGGCGTGTCCGGTGCCACCGGATGCCACTTGCTTGTAGGTCGGGTTGGATTCTGCGCCACCTGCGTATCCCGAAGTGGTGCGCACCACACCTTCCAGGCGATCAAAAGGCGGCTCCATGCACCAAAAACATCCACCCGCAAAGACCGCGCTGGCGAGTGGTTCATTCTCCTCTGCACGCGCCGCACCGATCAAAGCCAGAGCCAGCATCAGCAGCACAGCAGCGGTGAAACGATGGCCCTTCATGGCGCTTCCCTCAGTGGCGGCAAGGGTTGGTCCGCTGGCACAAACGCCAGCGCCAACCCATTGTTGCAGTACCGTTTGCCGGTCGGCGGCGGGCCATCATCAAAGACATGTCCCTGGTGTCCACCGCAGCGTGCACAGTGGTATTCAGTGCGCGGCCAGAACAGTTTGAAATCCCGCTTGGTCCCAACGTGCTTTGCCGAAATCGGCTGCCAAAAGCTGGGCCAACCGGTGCCACTGTCATACTTGGCGGAAGCGGCAAATAGGCTGAGATTGCACCCAGCGCAAATGAATGTGCCGGCCCGCTCTTCCCGGTTCAAGGGGCTGCTTCCGGCAGGCTCGGTGGCCTCCTCTCGCAACACTGCGTACCGCTCAGGCGCGAGAAGCTCGCGCCCAAGGCCCGGAAATGG
>DHQM01000047.1 GCA_002408105.1 Gammaproteobacteria bacterium UBA5338
CTCTGGGGGCGAGCGCCGCGAAGTCCAGCGCGATGAAGTGGATTTGCGCAGCCAACTCACCGGGGGCATTGCGCCCGTGTTGCTGCGGCCTTTCGATGTGCTGGCGGTCAAGCAGGTGCCCGACTGGGGCGAGCAAGGAACGGTTCAGGTTTCAGGTGAGCTGGTGTTCCCGGGGACCTACGCGGTGAAAGAAGGTGAAACCCTTTCGCAGTTGGTCGAGCGGGCCGGTGGACTCACCGACCAGGCTTTCCCGCAAGGTGCGGTGTTTCTGCGTGTTGCGCTCAAGGCGCGCGAACAGGCGCAGATTGACCGGCTGCGTGACCAGTTGCGCACCGACCTTGCGGCAGCCGCGCTTGAGGGCGCGCAGCAGATTGATGCGAGCCCCGAGTCCTTTGCCATGTTGCAATCCCTGTTGCAGCAACTGGAAACACTGGAGGCGGCAGGCCGGTTGGTGATCGACCTGCCTGCGGTGCTCGCGGGTCATGCCACCGACGTGGTGTTGAAGCCGGGTGACCGCCTGGTGGTGCCTGATCAACCGCAGTCGGTAACCGTGGTGGGCGAGGTGAACCACCCCACATCCCACTTGTTTGATGCCAACCTGGAACAGGGAGACTACATCGATCATTCGGGGGGGTTCACTTACAAGGCGGATCAATCCCGCGTGTATGTGGTGAAAGCCAATGGCCAGGTGGAAACTCAGGGTGGCAGCCGCTGGTTTGCGACCACCCCCGTCATCGAGGCGGGCGACACCGTTGTGGTGCCGCTGGACGTGGACCGCATGCGGCCCATCACCCTGTGGGCCAATGTCACCCAGATCATGTACCAGCTTGGGCTGACAGTGGCCGCCTTCAACGCCGTGGGCGCGTTCTAACGTGGCCCGGTTGGCAGTGAGGAAGCACCGCGAATGACGCAAGACCCATCCACACCGCCCCGTGATGCGCCCGCGCCCGCCCCGACAGCCGGCTGGCCGGCGTACCCCCCACCGTACCTGCTGCCGGACGATGATGAAGAAGTCAGCCTGGGTGAGCTGGTGCGGTGGTTGTGGCGGCGCAAGTGGCTCATTGGCGCCTGCTCTTTTGTCGGGGCGGTGCTCGCCGTGGTGCTGGTTTTGGTGACCGAACCGGTCTACCGAGTCGAGACACTGCTGGCGCCGATGCAGGCTGAGGAAGGCGGTACGCTCTCCCAGCTCGCAGGGCAGTTTGGCGGGCTGGCATCACTGGCTGGGATCAACCTCGGAGCTGGAGACGGCAGCGATGCCGATGTGGCACTGGCGCTGTTGCAATCCCACCAGCTTCTTGAGCGCTTCCTGCGTGAGCGCGCGCTGCTGCCGGTGCTGTTCAAAGAGGATTGGGACGCAGATGCGGGCGCCTGGCGGCTCGAAAACGAGGGCGATAAACCCCCGAGTTACCGGCGCGGGGTAGAGCGGTTTAGGGAGGACCTGCTCAGCGTGCGGCAGGACATCGACAGCGGCCTGGTTACTGTTGCCGTCGAATGGACCGACCGCGAGCAGGCGGCCGACTGGATCAGCGACCTGGTCCAGCGTGTCAACGAGGCCATGCGTGCGCGCGCAATCGCGGATGCGACCAGCAGCCTTGACTATTTGAATGCCCAACTGGAGCAGACCAGCGTGGTCGGCGTGCGCCAGGCCATCTACAGCCTGATGGAAAGCCAAACCCAGGCGTTGATGCTGGCCCAGGTGCGAGAGCAATACGTATTCGAGGTCATCGATCCACCGGCAATTCCGGATGACCGTGAAAAGCTCAAGCCCAGGGGTGTGCTGTATGTCATCGTCGGTGTGCTTTGCGGCCTGTTCTTCGGCATTGCGGTCGCCTACCTGCTGGATGCGTTGCGGGGTTCGGATTGATGCCCACCGGCGAAGCCATTGATATGCTTGAAAACGCGCGTTTTCGCACTCGAGTAGGCGGGCGGTCCCGCGAACGACCGCCCGCAGCTGCGCCCTGAGCATTTTTCCTCGCGTATCGTTGCATCGCGCGTCGACAGCAGCAGAGCCGGGCCCAATCAAGACAACTTTCTACACGCTATACGAACGTAACCATTCCAGTCCGTTTCTGGAAAGACACTGAAAAAGGACATGTTGATGAACCTGAAGAACCTGGTGCGCGCTGCTGTGAACCGCACCGGATTCGATGTAATTCGTGTGCACAACTCACCGAAGCGCACACTGCTCGGCTTGGCAGCGCTGGATGTGGGCACCGTCATCGACGTCGGTGCCAACCAAGGCCAGTTTGCGCGGCTCGTTTCCGGTTTTTTTCCGCGAGCGCACCTTTATTGTTTTGAGCCTTTGCCCGGACCTTTTGAAGCACTTTCGAACTGGGCGAAGACGCAGGACGGGCGCGTGCGTTGCTTTCCGATGGCGCTGGGAGACCAGGAAGGTGAGGCGGAGATGCACCTGCACGACCAGCACACACCCTCTTCTTCGCTGCTGCAAGCCACTGAGACCTGTCACCGGCTGTATCCGCAAACACGCGCAGAGAGCATGGCCCGCATTCGCGTATCAACCCTCGATCAAGCACTTGAAGCGCACATTGGCGCCATGCCGGAGGCAATATTGCTCAAACTCGATGTGCAGGGGTTTGAGGACCGTGTGCTACGGGGCGGGACCCAGGTGCTGTCGCGCTGCCGCGCAGTTGTACTTGAGGTGTGTCTTGACCTCCTTTACCAAGGGCAGGCCGATTTTTTCCAACTGGTGGAGCTGCTTACGCGCGCGGGGTTTCGGTATGCGGGGAATCTCGATCAGACCTACGGAGAAGACGGGCGGGTGGTGTACTTAGATGCGTTGTTTACGAATTTGTGATTATGGTACTTAGAAACGCAATAAAAGATTTACTTATCAGAGCCAAGTTTTTCCAACGGCTATCTGTCGCGTGCTGCTCGAGCAATGGGTTGCTCCCTGGCGTATTTGTTCGCACAAGCAGTGAGAAACTTAGAGAACTCTTCTCACTCCCCCCATCTCGCTTCGAAACCCAGTTGAATCAAGACATTTTTGCGCTCTTAATTAACCAGTTTAAGCCAGGTTACTTCGTTGAAATTGGTGCCAATGATGGATGCACTCTATCAAACACCCTGTATCTTGAGGAGCATTTCGGGTGGGAAGGGCTTCTTGTCGAAGCGAACCCCAAATACGAAAATGACTTAAAGGACCGAAGATCAAGAGCGGTCATCGCTGCTGTGGTTGATAAAGAAGGACACTACGAATTTTGTGACGCGGGTTTATACGGCGGTGTGGCAGAATATCTCGACAGCACACATGAAAACAAGACAAAGGGTGCGGATTCTTTTTTAGTTTGGGGCACTACTCTTAAGCATATCCTGGCTAGCAACGAGGTTCCGCCGCTCATCAACTTTATTTCTATTGACGTCGAGGGGGCGGAAGTTCCGATCGTAGAACAACTGTGCAGCCTTGAAGGCTTTCGCGTTGCGTGCGGATGTATCGAGTACAACGCGAGGCAAGCGGATTATCAACGAATCGTTCAGATTTTGCGTGCGGGAGGGTACCGAGTGCTTTGGGAAGGGCAAACGCAACACGACCTGTTTTTCGTTGATGCATCTGACAACCAGTGAAACTACCAGAGTGGCGATTGTAGAGTGCGGGCGCGAGGAACATGCGAACACGTCTAGCCGGCAACGCGCTCGCCAATCTTGTGCAGGCGCTCGTCGGAGCGGCGCTGCTGTTTGGGCTGTATCGGTACATCAACGGCGCGCTGGGTGTGGAGCGTTTGGGTATATGGTCGGTGGTGTTGGCAACGGCGTCGGCTTCGCGCTTGGCGGACCTTGGGCTGAGCGCTGGCGTCACCCGTTTCGTTGCCCGGGATCGATCGCGGGGTATGTCACAGCGGGCAGTGGAGGTGATCGACACCGCGGCCTTGACTCTGATGGTTGCGGTCGGTGCCCTGCTTCCGCTTCTCTATCCGCTGATCTCCAGGCTGCTTCCTCGCCTGTTTCACGGGGAGCATTTGGAAAGCGCGATGGAGATTCTTCCCTTTGCGTTGGTATCCCTCTGGTTGACGATTGTTGGCGCTGTGTTTCAGGGCGGGCTCGACGGTTGTCAGCGCATGGACTTGCGGGCTGCTTTGGTGGTGATCAGCCAAGCACTGTTGTTGTTGTTGGCCGTTGTCCTAGTGCCACGATACGGCCTGGTGGGCCTCGCCTGGGCGCAGATCGGGCAGGGATTGTTCTTGATGGCCGCCGGGCGATGGCTGTTGCGTCGGGCACTGCCGTGCTTGTCAAGCCTGCCCCGAAAGTGGAGCGGTTCCGCGCTACGCGAAATGCTGGGTTATGGCGCAAACGTACAGGCCGCCACTGTATCCATGCTGCTGCTGGATCCTGTGGCTAAGGCACTCATGGCGCGTTTCGGAGGGGCTGCGACCGCAGGATACTTTGAGGTGGCCAACCAGGTGGTGTTGAAGGTACGCGCCCTGATCGTCAGCGCCAACCAGGCAATCGTCCCTCATGTGGCCACATTGGAAGAGGCTGAACCAAGCCGTTTGGGGCATCTTTACCGGGACAACATGAGCCTGCTGGTCGTTGTCACCTTACCTGTGTTCGCACTCTTGATCGCTTGGGCCGGCGGGTTCTCTTGGCTGTTGCTGGGCGCCTACCAGCCTGAGTTTGTGTTCTTGGTCACGCTGCTCGCTGTCGCATGGAGTGCCAACATCTTTGCTGGGCCCGCCTACTTCAGCAATTTGGGTACTGGTCGTGTGGGGTGGAACACTTTTTCCCATGTACTGATGGGCACGCTCAACGTTGGCCTGGGCTGGCTGCTTGGGCGCAGCTACGGTGCACATGGTGTAGCTTTCGGTTATGCCATTGCCTTGATCGCAGGCTCCGCAACGCTCATCGGCGTGTACGGGTATCTCCATCGCATTCGTTGGCAAGCTAAGTCAACACATGGGCACCTGGTGCTCATTGGTGCATCGCTGGCGGTGGCCGTTTTCGGCTGGAGCGCTCCCTTGCGAATGAATGGGAGCGGGTTGGTTTGGGTCCCGATTAGCTTGCTATTGCCGCCCGTCGTACTCGGAGTATCGGTTTGGTGCCATCCGGTTCGGCGTCGGCTGCTCAATTCTTTGTTGGCGTGGAGGGCACGGGTGTGAATACTGCGCTGCGCCGATACACTTCGGGTGGGGCTCCGGTGGTTTTGGAAGTCAAAGCTTGGACCGTGGAGGGCCCACTCATCCCGCGGCACATAAGTGTGGGCGCGGCCGACATGGCTACACACGCCATAGACACGCGGGATTTTCCGGCCAATGTCGAAGGGACAGGTACCTCAAGCACGTCCGTGGGACACTCCCAATGAGGGTGTTGGTATTAGAGCCATGCGCCCTCGGCCACCACGGTCCGTATCTCGATTGGATGACCCGCGGGCTTGCCCAACGTGGCTTCGATGTTGATGTGGTTACCCTGCCGGAGACCATAGAGCCATCAGCCGGGCGCGCGAGGGGCATGCGCGCGTGCGATCACCCCCGCGTCTCGGTCCACTTTGTTGGTGGGCCCAAGTCTCGCCGCTTGCCTTTGGAAAATAGGAATGGCGTGGTCGGCCTGCTGACGCGTGAACTGGCGTATTGGCGCTTGTTTCGGGCGTGGTACACCGCACACGCCGAGGCGGTGAGGCCGGACCTGGTCTTCCTTCCCTACTTGGACTACTGCCTCTACGCGATGGGCTTGGCGGGCTCGCCCTTCGGGAACTGCCCATGGGCAGGGCTGGCAATGCGTCCCGCATTTCATTATCGCGAAATGGGCATACGCGCTCCGACGCCGGCGTTGGCAAAGGTAAAGAAGGCGCTATTCCTGCGCGCTGCGCGGAGCCCCCACTTGAAATGCTTGCTCACCATCGATGAGCCCCTCGCAAGCTACGTGGCGACCCATCAGTGCGCTTTGAGCAAAGTCGTTTTTTTTCCAGAGCCGGCAGAACTGGGAGACTTGCCTGCAGCGCATGATGCAAAACAAAAATTTGGATTCGCGCCAGGGCGCAAGGTGATTCTCCTTTATGGTGCCCTCAGTGCCCGCAAAGGTGTCGCCGAATTGCTGAGGGCCTTGGCAGCGCCGGACTTTCCCAAGGAATTGGACGTGCTCTTGGCCGGGCAGGTGGCGGAGCCAGAGACAAGGGCCGTGCTGGGCGCGCCTTGGGTTCAGGCCTTGCGCAACCAGGGGCGGTTGAAGGTGGTCGACCGCTTCATTGATGTGGAGGAAGAACCGGCCCTCTTTGCTGCAGCGGATGTCGTGTGGCTGGGTTACCGCAACCACTATAACGCCAGCGGTCTGCTTGTGCAGGCGGCAAACGCTGGGCGCCCTGTATTGTCCTGCGATGAGGGGGTTCTCGGCTGGCAGGTGGAGCGCCACCACCTGGGCAGAACCGTCAATCCGGAAAACCCGGCGGCGGTTGCCGCCGCCGCATCCGCCTTGTTGGACACTGCATCCAGCGACGCGCCAATTGGCGCACATGCAACGTCCTGGCGGCCGCCTTCGTTCGCCGAAGCACAGGATACCCTTGCCCACGCCTTGGGCGGCGACTAGTTTTATGGCGGCCATCCTGGGGCACCTTGCTCGGCCGGCTGTTTCGCGTGCCCACAATGGGCTGAGCCGGCAACGGCACAAGTTGGCGGTGCTGTTCATCCTGTCCTACGCGCTGGATTTTCGAGGGTCAGAAGGCGGATCCGCGGTTCAGTACCTGATGGCGGGTCTCAATACAACGGCGTTTCTGCTGCTGGCTGCAAGCCACAGCGTGACCCTCCCGCGCCGCGGATTCGTTGCCTTTGTACTCTGGAGTTGGTTGGCGTTTCTCGTTACCGGCAGTGTGGGGGCGGCCATCAGCGCGGTACCTCTCGGGCAATACATCCGCGTCGTTTATCCCTTCACGCTGTTCCTTGCAGGGTTTCTGACCGCCTTGTGGACAGCGAAAAGCTTGCGCGGGGCCGAAACCGTTGTCTCCGCGATGCTTGCCGCCGCAGTCGTTTCGCTCTTCTTTTCGCTTTGGTGGGGCTTCTCCTTCACCGGTAAGAGTACAGACACGATTCGCTATGAAATATTGAGCCCCCTCATCCCGCTGCTGGTTGTGGTGGCGGGGTACGACCTGCTCTTTGCATGCAAACAGCAATTGCGGGCACTTGTCTTATTGAGCCTCGCTCTTGGCGTGATCGTTCTCTCGGTAACGAGAAGCCCTGTATTGGTGATCGGGTTCGTGACCGGGGCTGTCCTGCTGGCAGCCTTGGCGAACAGCGTGCGTTCGGCGCGCTTCCCCCGCCCTCTATTACGGGCAATGATGTTGGGGGTCTCTGTGACCGTTGCAGGCCTCGCGCTTGTCTTATTGCTTTACCCGGAAGCCGCTGGACGATGGCAAAACCGGGCTCTTGATGCCACCAGAAATGTTACCTTCTGGACTAGGGTGGCGGCGGTGGTTGGACAGTTCCAAGCCCTGGCCGCGAACCCTTCAAGTTGGTTCGTCGGCCAAGGTTTTGGTGCAAGTTACCCTTGGCCGGTAGCCGAGTTCCCCTGGATACTCCCGTTCCTCGGTGAAGGGGCCGGTGAGCCAGTCTGGTTCCCTGGAGAGTTCATGTGGATGCCCTTCCTATTTTACGGAGGCGTCGTTTGCGGGCCTGTCGTCGCGATTGCGCTAGTCGTCGGTGTGGCACGGTCTTTTCGGGCGCTTAAGTTGCTCCTGGCGGTGCAGGCTTGGCGCATTTCTGAGGCGCGCCCGGCCTGGATCGGTGCAATGGGCTACCTGGCATTTGTCGGGGCAGGTTTTACCGCGAATCCATTCATATCTAGACTTCCAGCGCTTTTCATGGGGCTGTGCCTCGGCTTGGCTTTGGCGCAGCCTGTGGCGGTGTCCCGTTCCGGTGTTTTTATCAACACCATGACGAAACGTTGAGGCCGATACGTGCCCACGGCCCTTGCCTGGTTTTGGTGACGATGAAAGGCAAAGGACCCGACCATCCGTTCTCCCGATTGAGTGCTGAATCCCGCCCAACACTGGACGTGGCGTTGTTCGTCGGGGATACGGACGATGCAATCACCGTCAGGCGCCGTGCATCGCTGCTAAAAGCCGACTGCAGCGTCACCGTTTTCGGGTTCGCTCGAGACCGGTACCGAGTCGAAGGAGCGCGACACGAGTCAACGGTGCCGCTGGGTACCATCGCGGATCGGCAGTACGTTTCGCGCATTGTCAAGTTGTGCCGCGCGCTGGTCTTGGTTGTCAGAAATAAAAGGATATTTCGAGCCGCTGATCGCTTGTATGCGCGAAATTTAGACATGGCATTGTTGGCGCTGGCAGCACGTTTCTTGTTGCGAACCAATGCCCCGCTTACCTATGAAGTCCTCGACATTGCACCAATACTGCAGGGCTCCGGGATTAAGAGCAGGGTGGCGCGTTCTTTGGAGCAGTATGTGCTAAACGCCTGCGATGAGTTGGTGGTGAGTTCGCCAGGATTTCTGAAGGGCTATTTTTCCGCAGTGCAAAGCTACTCGGGGCGATGCTGGCTGATAGAAAATAAGCTGTCTCCGCATCAGGTTGAGGGCCACGAGAGGAGTCGTAGCGAATCGGCAATCAAAAAACCGGTGTCTCAACCCTGGCGGCTCGGGTGGTTTGGAACCTTGAGGTCCGAAGAAAGCCTCCGAACGCTTGTTAGCGCAGCGGAGCTGCTTGCAGGCGAATTGCTGGTGGATATTTGGGGTATCTTTAAAGCGATCCCGCGTGATCGTGCCATTGAGATCATAAATGAATCGATGTATGTGAATTACCATGGCGCCTATGCGGCGGCGACTGATTTGCCTAATTTGTATGGCAGCGTTGATTTCATGTGGTGCGGTGATGTTGGCACGATCAACGAGTTCAATGACCGGCTGTTGTTGCCCAATCGGTTGTATGAGGCCGCCTATTTTGCTGTGCCGTTAATCGCCGTTCGCGGAAACGAAACAGCATGTCGAATCGACGAGTGGAAATTGGGTTGGGTCTTGGCCGACGCGTCCGCTGAATCGATCGTTTCCTTTTTTAAAAGCCTAAATGACAGTGACTACTCAACCAAAGTGGACCAGATACTGGCGCATCCTGAGCAAAGGTTCGTAGGATCCAATGATATCGATGCGCTGGTGCGCGGTTGGGATAGTGATCTCATTCGATTGTCGAGTAAGCCTTAGTAATTTATTTCTCGGGACGCGTGAGAGTATATCGCGCATAAGGTGGCGGTCTATGGATGTTCATATCAAGTTGGCGTTAAAAAAATGTGTCTGGAAGTTGTTCAACCACCACCGAAAAGGGCAAGCTCAGTCAATCGGTCTATTTGGAAGTCGCAGATCTGGTACCACGCTTCTCGCGCAGGCTCTCGGGAAAGCTTCAGCGATGAAAATAGTCGATCAGCCACTCTCAATTTTCACAGCAGATTTGGTGCAGAAAAGATACATTCCTCTATACGCTGGGGGCTATATTTATGACCCCGATAATGATGAGTTGGAATGTCTGCGTGACTACTTTCGAAAGATTGAAGCTGGGATTCTTCATGTGGCAGAGCCATGGCGAGTTTGGGAGCGTGACTACCATTTCTTAACAAACCGAATTCTCTATAAGTTTACCGATGCGCACGCGCTGGTTCATGAGTTGGAAAAAATCATACCACTCAAAACGCTGGTGCTTTTTAGGCATCCCGTCCCTCAATCTTTGTCTTGCATCAGGCGCGGGTGGGCTCCGCGGCAAGGTAAATTTTTTGAGCAGGATGCTTTGTTGGAAAAATTTTTTGATCGAGGGTCGATTCTTTTTATAAAGGACATGGCAAAGAAGGGAAGTTGTTTTCAAAGACACTTGCTGACGTGGTTTGTGGAGAATGCTCCACTGTTTAAGGTTTGTATGAATGAGCAGTATGCATGCGTCACATATGAAGATCTAATAAAGAGCCCTGAATTTACATTGCGGAGAATATGTAATAATTTCAACCTGGATTATTCGGAATCCATGGCTAAACAGCTCTTTACAGTTTCGCGATCATCAACATACAAAAAAAGCGGATCTGAAATATCACGTTATATAAAAGACGGCAGTGCGGGCGCAATATTGACTGACTGGTGTGACAAATTAACACCCAATGAAGAACGCGAAGTATTCGATATCTTCGATGCACTTCACAACCCAGTCTACGTATGGAATAAGCCGATGCCGAAAAGGGTCAATGTGTGAGAACCAATCGGGCGAAGTCAATTCTTTGGTGGGATTGATCGGCATTGCGTTGGTGAAATGAATGGTTGATGATGTGCTGCCGAATTTCCTGTTTATCGGGCCTGACAAAGCTGGATCAACGTGGCTTCATCAGGCGCTGGGCCGGCATCCGCAGGTTTGTTTATCAACGGCCAAGGAATTGTTTTTTTTTGACCAATTTTACGAGCGTGGCTGGGAATGGTACAAGGCGTATTTTACGCAATGTGGTCAGCAGTGCAAGGTGATCGGAGAGATATCTCATGACTACCTTTTTTCTTCACTGGCATGCGATCGAATCGCTCGTGATCTCCCCTCGGTGAAGCTGATGGTTTGCTTGCGTGAACCCGTTCAACGGGCATTCTCCGCTTATCTTTATATGGTCAAGCAAGGCCGGGTGGCTTCAGATTTCGGAACTGCGTTATATGAAATGGACGAATTAGTCGACCACGCGCGATACGCATCTCACTTGCGCAAATATTTGGATGCTTTCGGCCGAGACCGGGTTCATGTGGCGATATTTGACGACCTTGAGGAGTCTCCGCAGTTATTTTTCGATGACCTGTGTGATTTTTTATCGATTGATCGGCATCGCTTGGCCGCGGAATTTGAAGGAAAGGTCAACTCTGCAACAAGGCCAAGATTTTTTTATATTGCAGGGCTTGCCCGGAAAGTGGGGTGGCTGGTGCGTCGCTGGGGAATGCCGGGATTGGTAGGGTCCGTAAAAAATTCAGCTTGGGTTAATCGGATTCTGTATCAAGAGTATGGCCGAGATTCCAAACCCGAAATTTCCGATGAAGCCCGGAAGTACATACGTGATCAGCTCATGTCCGAAGTCCAGGACCTTGATACCATGGTTGGTACGGATTTGTGTGCTCGCTGGGGCTATCCTAAGCGTGCGGACAGCACATCAGCCCAACTGTGATTGGCGCTGTGCTGGCGTGTCTACAGGATCAATATGAGTAACACCAGCGGGGAAGCACGGGATGGCGAAACATTCTGGGTACGCCAGCCCCAGGCAAGGCGGACGTGGCGGTGATCGCTGAGCTCGCCAAAAAGGCTCGCAAACTGGTGGGTGTTCTGACCGAGTAGCGCTGGAGCCTGGCGCTATGGCACCATCGCGTCGCAGCCGGCATCGAGCATCTTGGTGTCCTGCGCAACCTGCTCGGGCGGGTTGGCACCATTGTAGACATCGGCGCCAACCGCGGGCAGTTTGCGCTCGCCGCTCGGTGCTGTTATCCCGAGGCACAGATCGTCTCGTTCGAGCCCCTGCCAGGGCCAGCGGCGGTTTGGAGAGCAGTGTTCGCAGGTGACGGACGCGCGGAGTTGGTCGAGGCGGCGGTAGGCCCCGAATCGGGGGAGGCAGAAATCCACCTGTCCGCGCGGGACGATTCCTCTTCGCTCTTACCCATTACGGAGCGGCAGAGTTCGCTGTTTCCCGGTACGGGGAAAGCAGGCACGGCGACGATTCGCGTGGTCCGTCTGGATGATGTCCTGCCCTCCAGCTTTGAGACGCCGGCGCTGCTCAAACTGGACGTTCAGGGTTTCGAGCTGCAGGCGCTCGCCGGCTGTGAAGAGGCGTTGGCGCGCTTTGACTGGGTGTATGTGGAATGCTCCTTTGTGGAGTTGTACGCCGGCCAGTCGTTCGCCGATGAAGTGATTGACTGGCTGCACGATCGGGGCATGCGGTTGGCGGGCGTTTACAACATGGCCTGCGACCGCGAAGGACGGGCGGTACAGGCGGATTTTTTGTTCGGGCGGTGAAAGCGTGGATTGCTTCGTCGGCTGTGCCTCCTCGCAATGACGGGGAGTGGACGTCATCGCGAGGCGCGCAGCGCCGTGGCGAGCACGCTACCATCACACGCGAAAGTTGCTGCGGAACTTTTATGAAGCCATCTGACGCCTTGGCCATCAACCGCGCCGCGATCCGCCGCGTCATCGAATCGCACCACGCCCGCGACGCGCGGGTGTTCGGCTCGGTGTTGCGCCGCCAGGACACGGATGGCAGCGACCTTGACATCCTCATCGACCCCACGCCGAAAACAACGCTGATGGACATCGGGGCGATCCGCCACGAACTCTCGATGCTGCTTGGCGTACCGGTGGACGTCCTGACCCCCAATGCATTGCCGGATCCGTTCCGGGCGCAAGTGCTTGCAGAAGCACGCCCGCTATGAACCGCGCTCACCGGCGCCTTGATGACGACTTGGGCCACATCCTCGAAGCGATCGAGCGTATCGACCGCTACACCGAGGGGCTGGACGAGCGGGCGTTCCGGAACAATCGACTGGTGCGGGACGCTGTGATCCGCAACTTCGAGATCATCGGCGAGGCGAGCAAAACAACATCGAGAAGCACTACCCATTGACTTTGCGGCAGCACATCCCGACTTACCCCTCTCGTTTGCCTACCAGATGCGCAACGCTATTGCGCACGGCTACTTCAAGGTGGACCACGAAATCGTTTGGAGGACGATCCACCGTGACCTGGCGGAGCTGTCTGGCCAGGTGTCCCACTTGGCGGATCAGCGCCTGATCGATGATGACGGACACGCGCCGTGAATACCGGTGCCATCCGACATCGCTTCACGCCAACGGAACGCCGCGCGACGCCCATTCTTGGATGTTTGGTGAAGGTTTGAATTGAAGATACTTATCCACGGCATCAATTTCGCGC
>DHQM01000060.1:0-10082 GCA_002408105.1 Gammaproteobacteria bacterium UBA5338
TGTTGGTGCAGCGCAGGATGGATGTGGCATCGTCGATCACCACGATGCCTTCGGCTTCGGCCCGCTTGGCGAAACGAAAGGTGTGGTGGTTGACGCTGGTCGTCTCCCGAATGAACAGGGCATCCCACTCGGCAATCTGCGGGTAGTCTTGGCGGGTGATCAGGTCCACATCCACGCCAAGCCGGTATCCCGCTTTCACGAACGCTGCAAGGGCACGTTTGTTCGAAGGCGGCATTGGCTCTTCGGGGTTGTGCAGTACCGCCAGATCGTAGCGCGATGGGGCATGGGACTTGGGCTTGCGCCAGCGCTTGCCGAGGTAGGCATTGAGTGCTTCGGTGAGGTGCTTCCGGGTCTCATCCTGCAGGGTTTTCGAGGGGCCGATCTGCAGCCGGTGCAGGTGCCAGCCACCCAGGCGGCGCAGTTCCACCTCGAGAATCGGCGCTGGAAAGTGTTCAAACAACGCGTCTGCAAGGGGTTGCAGGGCCGCCTCGTCGGTTCTACCGAAGTGGACCGAGAAGACAATCGACTCCTCTTCTCGCTCGCTCAGCCGTTTGCCCAGTGCCACCTCCAGCGCTCCCGTGCGCCATTGGTAGATGGATTTGCGGGACAGATCCAGCACGGTGGAGACGTTTGGAATGACGCGGTCCCCCCGGGCTTCAGCCAGCAAAGACACATAGTATCCTGTACTCAGGTAGCGGTGGCTGCGGCACAGGTTGATGACTTTCAGTTGTCGGGAACGGCTCTCGAGCCGGTGTGCGATGTAGTCCCGGGCCGTCACCAGAAGCCCAGGGTCCAACTGACCTTCCCAGTCCGCAACGCGGTCAACCACAACCAGGTGCTGGCTCATCGTTTGTCCTTCGGCCGGCTGATGATCACGAGCGCGTACTGGCCGCTGCGCCCATACCGTGCCATGCGTTCGAATTCCTGTCGGTGAATCGGTAGGTACATGCTGTCGAGTGCCGTTCGGTGGTTGTCGAGGTCGATATAGGGGTCGTGGAGATACAGGGTGCTTGCGTGGGTTCCGGTGACTGTCACCCAGTGGGGTGACTTCTCCCCGTACAGTCGGTACGAACTGATCAACGCGAGTGGTACTGCGCCGGCGGAAAGGGCGGTCTCGATGTCGTCGAGAATCGCTTCGCGGTGGTGTACGGCAATGCCAGCCGCCAGGATTTGCTCATGGAAATCTTCGTGCACCAGTTCCAGTACTGCCTTTTTTTCCGGTGAACGCACTGAATCGACGAACATGGTTCGCGCATCCCGGACGATCACCTGAACGCCAAACCCCCGGTGGTGCGCGGCCAACGCCAATCCATAGGGGCCGCATCCGCCATGCCCGGAGGTCATGAAAATGGTGGTGGCCTCGCGCCAGATTTGCAGTTCCAAGCGCCGCGACAGTGCAAGCTCTGGATCTAGGGCTTGCATTGCCATCATCAGGGCAGCCGGCCCGCAGGTGAACTCCAATGTCTGGGCGTAATAGGGCACCTTACGCAGGCCCGTGGGGGTATCTGGTGGCAGTGCCTTTTCCATGCGCACTGCGCCTTCGTGGTCGGCGTAGTAGTCTTCGAGGGTTTTGAGTTCGCGGTAGCCTTCGGAAGCATAGAGTTTGCGCACCGCAGATTGAGAACGGCGCACTTCGAGCCGGACGGCAGCGCATTGGCGCAAGCGGGCAATCTCTTCGGCAGTTCTGATTAGCCTGCGGCCGAGCCCAGCGCCCCGCGCTTCGGGCAGCACGGCCAGGGAGTACAGGCGCGCCAGGGCCGTGGCCGCACGAAACAGCACCAGGGCGTAGCCCATCAGCTCACCCGCAGGCCCTTCGGCAACCAACAATTCGGCTGTTTCGTGTGCGATGAAGCGGCGAAAGCTGCGCCTCGACAGCCGGTCGGTGACGAAACAGCGCTGCTCGATATCGACCAGCGCATCCAGATCAGCGGGCTGCGCCGGCCGGATGGGGTGCTGCCTCGCAGCGGTGGCGGTGGACATGCCTGACTCGTCGAGAATGGGTATGGGGGAGAACTGCGGGTCCAAAGCGACGGTGGCGCCGTCAAGACCGCCCTAAACGGCGTTGGCCGCCCCGCTAGTGAGGCGGCTTGACGAACCTGAGGGTCATGCGATCGCTTTCACCGACCGCCAGGTAGTGCAATCGATCCTGCTCTCCAAGGCGCAGGCTCGGGGGCAGGGTCCAAACCCCCTTGGGGTGGTCGGCTGTGTCCCTTGGGTTGGCATTGACCTCTGATTTCGCATCCAGCTTGAAGCCCGCGGCTTCGGCAGCGGCAATCACCCGAGACTCGGTCACGTATCCGCTTTGGTCCTGTGCCGCTTCGGTTTGCCCTTCCGGTGCACGGTGGTCAACGAGGCCGAGCACACCACCCGGTTTCATGGCGCGAAATGCCGCTTCGAACACCGCTGCGGCGTCGCCGGACTTGAGCCAATTGTGGGCATTGCGAAAGGTGAGGACCAGGTCGAGCGAGTTGGGGGTGGCGATTTCGTCGCAGTGCCCAATGCCAAGATCACTGTGGCGAACCCGGTCGTATTGGGACGGATTGGCCGCCAGTTTGGCGGTGAAACCGGCCGTGATGCGTGTGCGGTAGGCGGGCGTATTCGGCGCGTCAATACAGAAGCCCACTGCGGTGTACTCGCCGTGCTCACGCAGCACAGGGGCCAGAATTTCCGTCCACCAGCCGGTGCTCGGCCAAATTTCAGCAACGCGCATGTCGTGGCGAAGACCAAAAAACTCCAGGACTTCCCGGGGGTGTCTAAAGCGGTCTCTGGCAACGTTGGCCGGCTCTCGGTGGTCTGAGCGCAGGGCCTGTTCGATCAGCCCGCCAACTGGCGCTTCCTCGACGTTGGCTGACGCCATGCCGACCACAAAGAGCCACAAAAGCCCTGTGCCGGCCCACGCCGATCGCATGCTGGAGCGGCCGGTGCTGCCTAAGGCCGTCTCGCGGCGCCAATGTGCGGGTAAGATGAATTGTTTCACGACGGCCCCTGGGTTGCTTTCGGTCACACACTCGAACTCGGATCGGTAGCATAATTCGCTTTTTGTGTGCTGTGTACTTGTGTGATGCGATCGGACCAACGAGGACTACTCATGAACTTCAAGCCCATCCATTGGATCGCCCCGGTGTTGCTGGTCGCCCTTGCAGCTGGCGGCTATGCAGTATGGCGTTCCGCGTCGGAGCCTGACCTCGGCCCTGGGTTTGCCTCTGGCAACGGGCGCGTTGAGGCGGTGGAGGTGGACGTGGCCACCAAGCTCCCAGGCCGGGTGGAAGCCATCTTTGTGGATGAAGGGGATGAGGTGGTCCGTGGCGAGCCATTGGCACAAATGGAGACGAGCGCCTTGGAGGCCCAGTTGCGTGAGGCCCAGGCGCAACTGGAAAGAGCAAAAATCAATATCGAGACCGCCGAGGCGCAGGTTCGGTTGCGCGAAGCCGAGCGCGCCGCAGCGCAGGCGCTGCTGGCCCAACGGCAGGTCGAACACCAGGCTGCGGCCAAGCGCCTGGCGCGATCCGAGTCGCTGGCCAAGCGCGATTCGATTTCAGAGCAAATGCTCGATGACGACCGTGCTCGCGCACTGGGGGCCGAAGCCGCGGTGAAGGCCGGCGAAGCGCAAGTGGAGGCCGCTTCAGCGGGGATTTCTACGGCACGGGCTCAAGTGGTGGGCGCGCAGGCATTGGTCGCAGCGACCCAGGCGACCATCGAGCGCATTCAGGTTGAACTCACTGACAGTGAATTGAAGGCGCCACGCGATGGCCGAGTGCAGTACCGGATAGCCGAACCGGGTGAGGTGCTTGGGGGCGGCGGCCGGGTCTTGAATCTCGTCGACCTCGGAGAGGTTCATATGAGTTTTTTTCTGCCCACTTACGCTGCGGGGCGGGTGCGTCTTGGTGATGAGGTGCGCATCGTGTTGGATGCACTTCCCGATCAGGTGCTGCCCGCAAAGGCGAGCTTCGTGGCCGATGTCGCGCAGTTCACCCCAAAAACCGTGGAAACCACCGAGGAGCGCCTCAAGCTGATGTTCAAGGTCAAGGCACAAATCGACCCACGGTTGTTGCAGGCGCACCGGCGCGACGTAAAAACCGGCGTGCCGGGAATCGCCTACGTGCGCATTGACCCTGAGGCCGAATGGCCGGGCTGGCTCGCGATCACCATGCACGATTGACCTGATGTCCACGAGCAGCGCCAAGTTCGAGCCGGGTGCGCCAGCAGTCCGCTTGCGCGGAGTCTCACTCACCTATGGTTCTCGCTTAGCGCTCGATGATGTGAGTTTGGATGTGCCAGGTGGTGCAATGGCCGGATTGATTGGGCCTGACGGGGTGGGCAAGTCGAGCCTGTTGGCCCTCGCGAGCGGTGCCCGCAGGCTGCAATCTGGCGAGATTAAGATTTTGGGTACAAACGTGGCGCGCGCTGCGGACCGCCGTGCTTTGTGGCAGCGGGTTGCGTACATGCCCCAGGGGCTCGGGAAGAACCTCTATCCCACGCTGTCAGTCTATGACAACGTCAACTTTTTTGCCCGGCTGTTCGACCAAAGCACGCAAGAGCGGGAATGGCGCATCGCGGCGCTGCTCAAGGCAACCCAGTTGGCTGCGTTCAGAGACCGTCCAGCAGGCAAGCTGTCCGGTGGGATGAAACAAAAGCTCGGCCTGTGCTGCGCGTTGATACACGACCCCGACCTGTTGATTTTGGATGAACCCACCACCGGGGTCGACCCGTTGTCTCGTCGCCAGTTTTGGGATCTTCTGGATTCGATTCGTCAGGTTCGCGTGGGACTCAGTGTGGTTGTTGCAACGGCCTATATGGAAGAAGCCGATCGGTTCGATTGGCTGGCCGCGATGGACGCAGGGAAGGTGTTGGCAACGGGCGCTCCCGATGAGCTGCGCGCACTCACGCGAACCGAGAGCCTTGAGCAGACCTTTGTTGCCCTGTTGCCTGAGGCCAAGCGGCGCGATCGTCAGCCGGCCGAAGTGCCCACCCACAGTGCGAAGCACGATGGAGAGGTGGTGATTGAGGCCCGCGGCTTGTCTCGCCGCTTTGGCGATTTCGTTGCTGTCGACGCGGTCAGTTTTGAAATACGCCGGGGCGAGATCTTTGGGTTCATCGGCTCCAACGGGTGTGGGAAGACCACGACCATGAAAATCCTTACGGGTTTGCTGCCGGCAAGCGAAGGGACCGCTCGATTGTTCGGGCAGCCGTTGAATGCCCGGGACATGCAGGTGCGCTCACGTGTCGGTTACATGTCGCAGAGTTTCTCTTTGTATGGGGAATTGTCGGTTGAGCAAAACCTGTCGCTGCACGCCCGCCTGTTCAACGTGCCCTCAGCAGAGATTGACGCCCGTGTCGAAGAGTTGATCGCGCGTTTTGATCTCCACGCGGCGCGCAACCAGATGCCGCCCGAGTTGCCTTTGGGGCAGCGCCAGCGACTTTCCCTTGCAGTGGCACTGATTCACCGCCCAGAGGTGCTGATTTTGGACGAGCCGACCTCGGGCGTGGACCCGGTTGCGCGCGACCAGTTTTGGAGCCACCTCGTCGAATTGGCGCGCGGCTCGGGAGTGACCATCTTCATTTCCACGCATTTTATGAACGAAGCGGCACGTTGCGATCGCCTGGCACTGATGCATGCAGGCCGGGTGCTGACCGTTGACCACCCCAAGGCGATCTGTGAAGCCCGGGATACGGATTCCTTGGAGCAAGCCTTCGTTGACCACCTGCTGGAGGTCACCGATGAAGCCGAGGTGGCCGGTAAGGACGAAATCGAGGCGGCGGTCACCGAGCGTGGGGCGCATGAGGAACGCGCGTCCGCCTCAAGCACCGGCCAGCGACGTTGGTTCAGCGGCCGCCGGTTGCTCGCTTACAGTCGACGCGAAGCACTGGAACTGGTGCGCGACCCGATTCGGATGACCCTGGCGCTCGTTGGCACCGTGATTCTCATGTTGGTCATGGCCTACGGGATTACCCTGGATGTCGAGGACCTGAGCTTCGCTGTTTTGGACCTGGATCAAACTGGCCTCAGTCGCGACTACCGTTTGAATCTATCAGGCTCACGCTACTTTTCGGAGCATGAGCCTGTCAGTAGCTATGCGGAGCTCGACGCGCGGATGCAGAATGGCGAGTTGAGCCTTGTGATTGAGATTCCCCCTGGGTTTGCTCGAGACATCAAGCATGGCCGACCGACGGCGGTCGGCGCCTGGTTCGATGGTTCGATGCCGACCCGAGGTGAAACCATTCTGGGGTATGTGCAAGGCATGCACCGACAATGGCTTGCCATCCAGGCAGCGCAGGTCTCCACTGCTCCCAGGTCCCCCCCAGCTGCAGCCATAGAAGTTCGCTACCGCTACAACCCGAATGTCGAAAGTCTGGTGGCCATGGTTCCCGCGGTGATCCCGCTGCTGCTGATGTTGATTCCGGCCATGCTGGCTGCACTCAGTGTGGTGCGTGAAAAAGAACTGGGGTCCATCATCAACTTTTATGTGACACCGGTTAAGAAAATCGAATTCGTTTTGGGCAAGCAGCTTCCCTATGTCGTGTTGGCAATGGGCAATTTCGCACTGCTCACTTTGTTGGCGGTCACGCTCTTTGGGGTCCCCATGAAAGGGAGCCTGCTGGCGCTCAGTGTTGGTGCGTTGTTGTATGTGGTCTGTGCCACTGGACTTGGACTGTTGATCTCGACCTTTATGCGCAGCCAGACCGCTGCGCTTTTTGGTACCGCGGTACTGACGCTGCTCCCGGCGGTGCAGTTCTCCGGCATGATTGATCCAGTCTCTTCCCTCGAAGGGGCGGGGCGATGGATTGGGTTGGTGTATCCCACCACTCATTTTCTTGCCATCGCTCGCGGCACCTTTTCCAAGGCTTTGGGTTTTGCGGAACTCCAATCCGCGTTTCTGGCCTTGGCCATTGCCGGCCCAGTGCTGATTGCCCTGACCGTTGCGCTGCTGAGCAAACAGGAACGCTGAGCCATGCACGTCGGCAACAGTGTGTACCTGGGGATCAAGGAGCTGCGCAGTTTGTTGCGCGATCCAATCATGCTGGTGTTGATCCTCTATGCCTTCACCTATTCGATCTATACCGCTGCGACCGCGTTGCCCGAAACGCTAAACCGAGCGCCGATTGCGGTTGTCGATGAAGACCAGTCTCCGCTTTCCGCGCGGATCGTGGGTGCATTTTATCCCCCGTTCTTCATTCCTCCGGCGCTGATTGGCCCCAAGGCGATGGATGCAGGTTTGGACGCAGGGAACTACACATTCGCATTGCACGTACCCCCGAATTTCCAACGTGACCTGCTCGCGGGAAAGTCACCGGAGCTGCAATTGAATGTGGATGCAACCCGCATGACCCAGGCCTTTACGGGGGCTGGTTACATCCAGGCGATTGTGACAGAGCAGATCGGGGAGTTCATCGCCGGAGCGCCTGTTCAGGCCAATGGCCCAGTGGGGTTGGCGGTGCGGGCCCGATTCAATCCGGAACTCGAAAAGAGCTGGTTCGGCGGTGTGATGCAGATCGTCAACCACGTCACCATGCTCTCAATTGTTTTGACCGGAGCCGCTTTGATCCGTGAGCGCGAGCACGGCACTGTGGAGCACCTGTTGGTGATGCCGGTGACCCCCGCGCAAATCATGCTGAGCAAGGTCTGGTCGATGGGGTTGGTGGTGCTGGTCGCGACCCTGGTTTCCTTGGTGACCATCGTTCAGTGGTTGCTCGAGGTTCCACTCAAGGGTTCGTTGGCACTGTTTGCCCTGGCAACCGGATTGCACCTGTTTGCCACCACATCAATGGGCATTTGGTTGGCGACGCTGGGCCGTTCGATGCCGCAGTTCGGGTTGTTGTTGATGCTGGTTTTGCTGCCGTTGCAAATGCTCTCCGGGGGGTCTACGCCCCGGGAAAGCATGCCTGATCTTGTTCAATGGATCATGCTGGCTGCGCCGACCACCCATTTCGTGATCATCGCTCAAGGCATTCTGTTTCGAGGTGCTGGATGGCTGACCCTATGGCCGCAACTGATTGCCTTGACTGCAATTGGTTCAGTGCTCTTTGTAAGCGCCTTGGTGAGGTTTAGAAGAGCGATTGTCACGATGGCATGAACTGCAACTTGGCAAATGGTGCAGCATGAGCTGGGCGCGCTGGCTTGACAGCAATTCGACTCTTGTGTTGCCATCAGCGCCACGGCCACAAACACAATAAATAACAAGATGGCCTGACCAACCCGACGACGAATGCGGGTTTCCAAGCGAATGACATGACCCAACAGCTGGGCTTGTATGGCGACGGCGAATCGGTGACCGATGATGGCGTGGCGCGTATATATTGATGAGAAGCACCCCAGGGTAGTCATGCTGGTCAATCAAGGGACACTGACCTTACAGGACTACCGCGAACAGATTGCCGAGGCCTGGGCTCTAGGCCAGCAAGAGGGGATCATCGATTTTTGTGTGGATGACCGTGACCTGGCACCCAGGATGTCGATCCTAGAGGTGTATCAGTTTCCGGCGATCTATAGCGAGGTTGGCGTGGATCGGAGCGCAAAGATTGCCGTGATCATGAACCCGAAACTTGCTGATTCTCGGAGCCTGCGATTTTACGAAGACGTGTGCCGGAACGAAGGGTATAACGTGACCCTATTTGATACAGAAGACCAGGCATTTGCTTGGCTTGAGCGCGTGCCAGGCATTCCAAGCAGCCGAGGTGGGCTCTGAGTCCGGTTGGACCGCTTTGATGTCCATTCCTTTGATTTTGAGTTGCATCGACCTCGATCGCGGCTCGCGCGCAGCCAACCGATGTGGTCACCAAGGTGTCGACTTCCTATCCAGAAACCATGGAGGTTCTGATGCAGCCGAACCCTCAAGCCCTTGAACCTGACCAGGCTGACGCCGCTGAGTTTGGGCGGGGGCTGTTGGACAAGCAACGTGCGGCATTTATGGGGCGAGGCCCTGCCAATGCCGAGGAGCGCGTTGATCGGCTGCACACCCTGGCGCGCGCCATTGGCCGGTACCGTGACGAAATTATCGAAGCTGTGGTGGCGGACTTCGGTCACCGGTCGATGCACGAAACGCTGCTGAGTGAGGTCGTGGGTGCGCTGGGTGAAATTCGCCACACCGCTTCGCAGGTCAAGTCCTGGATGAAGCCCCGCCGTGTTCCGCGAACCCTGGAAACCTTGACGGCACGGGGACGAATCCACTTTCAGCCGAAGGGTGTGGTCGGCATCATGGGGGCCTGGAACTACCCGGCATTCTTGTGTTTTTCGCCGATGACCGGGGCATTGGCGGCGGGCAATCACGTGCTGGTCAAACCTTCGGATGTGACGCCGCGAACCGCCGAAGTGGTCGCACATCTGGTCGGAGAACATTTTGATCCGAGCTGCGTCGCAGTGGTGACCGGTGACCGCGAAACTTCCCAGGCGTTCTCAAATTTGCCCTTCGACCACCTGCTGTACACAGGAGGTACCGAAGTGGGGCGCCATGTCATGCAGGCGGCGGCGAAAAATTTGGTTCCAGTGACGCTTGAGATGGGAGGCAAGTCGCCCACCGTCATCGGACCAGGTGCAAACCTCGCCCGGGCCATCGACAGCATCTTGATGGGGAAACTGATCAATGCCGGGCAGACCTGCATCGCGCCGGACTATGTGTTGCTTCCTGGGTCGCGGGTCGAGGAGTTTCGCCTGCTGTTTGAGCAAGCGGTGCGCCAGCGCTATCCACAAATGACCAGCAACCCGGACGTCACCTGGATCGTCAACGACCGGCACCACGCCCGGATTCAGACGCTGCTTGAGGATGCGCGGAGCAAGGGCGCCAAGGTTGAGCCGATTTTGGCGGACGGAGAGGAGATCCCGACCGGGGTTCGCGTGGTGCCGCCCACACTGGTGACCGGCGTGCGCGATGACATGCGCATCGCCCAGGAAGAGATTTTTGGGCCCGTTCTACCGCTGATCCCTTACGAGAACATCGACCAGGCGATTGAGCACGTCAACGCGCGCCCGCGTCCGCTGGCCCTCTATCTGTTTGAGTCGGATCGGCGCCTGATCGAACGGGTTGTCAATGAGACGACCTCCGGGGGGGCTTGCGTCAACGACACCATGCTGCACATTGCGCATCCCA
>DHQM01000060.1:10360-10554 GCA_002408105.1 Gammaproteobacteria bacterium UBA5338
CAACGACACCATGCTGCACATTTCGCACCACCACCTGCCGTTTGGGGGAATCGGCCCAAGTGGCCTGGGCGCCTACCACGGCCACCGCGGGTTTCTGGAGTTTTCCCACCAAAAGGGTGTTCTGTACCAAGGTGCCATCTCGCCGGCTCGGTGGCTGCGCCCGCCCTACGGCAGCAGACTTTCTGACATACTCA
>DHQM01000085.1:0-1221 GCA_002408105.1 Gammaproteobacteria bacterium UBA5338
GTCTTGCCCGCACCGTTGGGGCCAATCACGCCGACGATGCCGCCCGGGGGCAGGCGGAAGGACAGGCCGTCAAACAGCAGCCGGTCCCCGAACGCTTTGCGCAACCCATCGGCTTCGACCACCAAATCGCCAAGGCGAGGGCCGGGCGGAATGTAGAGTTCTTGGGTTTCGTTGCGCTGTTGGAATTCCTGCGAGGCCAGGTCTTCATAGCGGGCGATGCGCGCTTTGCTCTTGGCGGTTCTTCCCTTGGGATTGCTGCGGACCCATTCCAGCTCCGCGGCAAGAGCCTTGCGGTGGGCATGCTGTTGGCGTTCCTCCTGCTCGAGGCGCTTCTCTTTTTGCTCGAGCCAAGCCGTGTAGTTGCCCTCCCAAGGAATGCCGCGGCCGCGGTCCAATTCCAGAATCCAGCCCGCGACATTGTCCAGAAAATACCGGTCGTGGGTGACTGCCACCACTGTGCCCTTGTAGTCGTGCAGAAAGCGCTCGATCCAGGCGACTGATTCGGCATCCAAGTGGTTGGTGGGTTCATCCAGCAGCAGCATGTCAGGTTGCGACAACAACAGCCGGCAGAGCGCGACGCGACGGCGCTCACCACCGGAAAGCTTGGATACATCGGCATCCCACGGCGGCAACCGCAACGCCTCTGCGGCGATATCAAGGGTACGGTCCAACTCCCAGGCACCCGCAGCGTCAATCGCGTCCTGCAGTTCGGCCTGTTCCTCCAGCAGCGCATTCATTTCGTCGTCACTCATGGGTTCGGCAAACTGCATGCTGATGGCGTTGAAGCGATCAACCAGCTGTTTGGTCTCGCCAATCCCGTCTTCGACGTTGCCGCGCACATCTTTGGTCTCATCGAGCTGGGGTTCTTGTGGCAAAAAACCGACGCGTATGCCGGCTTGCGGTCGCGCCTCGCCCGTGTAGTCCTGATCCTCACCGGCCATGATGCGCAGCAGGCTCGACTTTCCCGAGCCGTTCAGACCAAGCACACCGATTTTTGCACCGGGAAAAAACGACAACGAAATGTCGGTGAGGATTTCTCGCTTCGGAGGAACAACCTTGCTCACCCGATTCATGGTGTACACGTACTGCGCCATTGAGGGCTCCGTTCAGGCTCTACTAAAGGACAAACGAACACACCGGCGATTATCGGCAAATGGAGCGCGGAATGTAAACGACTCAGCCACACCTTGGGCCCGCAACAAAAAAGCCACGCGCCGGGCG
>DHQM01000085.1:1559-15296 GCA_002408105.1 Gammaproteobacteria bacterium UBA5338
GGAGTCCAGTACTCGGCCGGTTGATAGAAGGTTGTATCCCTTGGTGGGTACTTGTTGTCTAGGCCTTCGATGGCATACCGGCCAGACGCTAGGTCATAGTTGGCCTGAAAGGTGGTGGTCATCGTCAGACAGGTGTACAGGTTGGTGATCGAGCTGTCCTGCACACGCCAGAGCTTGCCTTGGCTGTCGTAGATGTCAGATGCAGCGTTCAGCCAAGAATCCTCATCCACATACAGGACCCGCTTTGGGTACAGGTGGCGTTCCGTTGGCTTCACGGTCGCTTCGATCACCCAAACCCGGTGCAATTCGTAGCGCGCCAAGTCTTGATTCACGTGACCCGCCTGAATGATGTCTTCCTCGCGCACCACAGATTGGTCCTCCTGGAAGATGTACCCGTTATAGCCGATGTACATTTCCTTTTTGCCAATCAACCTCCAATTGTACCGATCCAACGCACCGTTGAACCCATCGCTTTGGTCCCGGGTCATGAGGCCGTCGGCTGTTGGCGCATCGTAGGCATATTCGGGCGCTCGGCGCACCCGCCTTTGCCCAGGGTTGTAGGTCCAGGCGCGGTTGGGGGCTTCCAGAGGATCCATGGACCCAACCGTCAATGTCATCTGCCCCGCCAACCTCGGCGGCGCTTCTACCCTCTGGATCAATCGGGTGGTGACCGGGCCTTCTTCTGAGGGATGGTTTAGGTTGCTTTTAAAGCGGGCAAATTCGCGGTATTGAACGTTCACGATGTAGCCGCCGTCCGGCTCAACGACCGCCTGGTTGGCATAGTAAATCTCCCCATCCGAGATCCAGCGCATCGACTGATTGATGATCGCTTCAGATCCGTGCTGCGGGATTGGGAAAGGGTACCCACCCGTCGGGTAGCCGCCCGACTCCAGTCGGACGCTGTAGTTGTCATGGTCTACCAAAATCACTTCAGTTGCGTTGCGGTAGGTCTCGGCGTACAACTTTTCTGGCATAGAAAACGAACGCCGGGTGGGGTAGACATGCATGCGAAAAGTCTCGGGAAATTTGCGAAACATCGCTTTCATCCCTTCGGTCAGTCGGTCTG
Source organism: Gammaproteobacteria bacterium UBA5338 (assembly GCA_002408105.1). GTDB lineage: Bacteria > Pseudomonadota > Gammaproteobacteria > Pseudomonadales > UBA5862 > UBA5862. The sequence continues at coordinate 2,626 of DHQM01000085.1, forward strand.
CATGGTCTTCGTAGTTGTCTGCCGTGATGGTGAACAGGGGCTTGTCATCCTTGAACGGATCCTCATGGCGATCACCGACAGGAACCACCTTTAGCGGCAGCCCCCCAGTCCACTCAGGTATGGTGCCCTCGGCATTTCCGGCGCGGATGGCGCCGGATGGAGTGAGGTCGCCCCCAGGCAGCAGTCGATCCGCCTGTTCCTGGGACACCTTGGCGGACACTGGGCCCACCGTACCAACCAATGCCGCAGTACAACACAGGGTTCGAAGGCCCACTGTCCAACGCGGTACTAAATTACAACTCATGCGAAGCGCTCCTTGGTTATCGTTATCTTTCAAGCAGTGTTGCTGCATCCCTGTCCGGCGGATGGATTCCGGGCAAAACCCCAAAACCATTGACTCCGCCTCAACATGGCACCTCGTGCACCATGGGGTCTCTTCTTGCAAGCCCCGCATTGGACTCTATCGAATGCCCATGGTCCTCAGGCGCTGGGGCGTCCAATACTCGGCAGGTTGATAAAAGGTGGTATCCCGCGGCGGATACTTGTTGTCCAGTCCCTCGATGGCATAACGTCCTGATGCCAAATCGTAATTTGCCTGAAAAGTCGTCGTCATCGTCAAACAGGTATAGAGGTTCGTAATCGCGCTGTCTTGCACCCGCCAGAGCTGCCCTTGATTGTCATAGATATCGGATGCGGCGTTGAGCCAAGAATCTTCATCAATGTACAGCACACGCTTTGGATACAAGTGGCGCTCCGATGGCTTAACAGTCGCCTCAACGACCCATACGCGGTGCAGTTCGTATCGCGCCAGGTCTTGATTGATGTGCCCGGCCTGAATGATGTCTTCCTCGCGCACCACTGCTTGATCTTCCTGAAAGACATAGCCGTTGTATCCGATGAACATTTCCTTGCGGCCAACGATCCGCCAATCGTAACGGTCGAGCGCCCCGTTAAATCCGTCAGTTTGGTCACGGGTCATGAGGCCATCGGCTGTGGGCGCGTCATAGGAGTACTCCGGAGCCCGCCGCACTCGCCTTTGTCCAGGATTGTAGGTCCAGGCTCGGTTGGGCTCATTCAAAGGGTCCATTGATGCGACGCTCAGCGTAAGTTGTCCGGCCAGCCTGGGCGGCGCTTCGACCCTTTGTATGGCACGGGTAGTGATTGGGGTATCTGAAGATGGGAAATCAAGATTGCTCTTGAATCGAGCGAACTCACGGTACTGAACGTTCACCACATAGCTGCCATCGGTTTCCACAACTGCCTGGTTGGCATAGTAGATTTCACCGTCGGAGATCCAGCGCATCGACTGGTTCAGCACCACCTCGGCACCATGCTGTGGAATGGGAAACGGATAGCCTCCAGTGGGATAACCGCCGGATTCGTTGCGCATGCTGTAGTTGTCGTGGTTCACCAAAATCACTTCAGTCGCGTTTCGGTAGGTCTCGGCATACAACTTTTCTGGCATCGAGAACGAGCGTCGCGTCGGGTACACATGCATCCGAAAGGTATCGGGGTACTTGCGGAACATCGCTTTCATCCCGTCGGTCAGTTTGTCCGTATAGGCACCGTGGTTGTCGGCCGTGATGGTGAACAGCGGCTTGTCGTCTTTGAATGGATTGTCGTGGCGGTCGCCCACCGGTACCACCTTTAGTGGCAGGCCACCGGTCCACTCGGGGATGGTGCCCTCGGCGTTGCCCGCCCGGACGGCGCCAGAGGGTGTCAGGTCTCCCCCCGGGAGCAATCGATCGGCCTGATTCTGAGGGACTTTCGCATGGCTCCACGGCACGATCAAACCGAAACAGATCAGGACCAAGCAAAGAAAACTGCATTTGTTCGATATTGGTGTCGGGTCATTCATGGCAGTACTCCTTTGTATTTATAGGGTATAGAGGAGAACTACTAGACTTTTCGTGCACCACTCTCCTTGGTCGGGCTCATGTTCTCGAGACCACTGGGGTCATCCAGCCCTCAATGCGGTTGCAGCCAAGGCGACTGCAACCGGCTCTAGAATTGTTTCTACCGCACCCCCATCGTACGCAGCCGCTGAGGAGTCCAGTAGCTTGGTGGTTGAAAGTAGGTGTAGTCGCGTGGTGGATAGCGGTTGTCCAATCCCTCGGCGGCGTATCGTCCAGAGTTGAGATCGTAGTTGCCCTGAATGGTCGTGGTCATGAGGGGGATGGTGTACATGTTGAAGACCTGCCCGTCCTGATACCTCCAGAGCTTGCCCTGTGCGTCATAGATGTCGACCTGAGCGATGGTCCAACTGTCCTCATCAATGTAGAAGACACGCTTTGCATAGATGTGGCGTTCATCTGGTTTTACATTGGCTTCCACGATCCAGACGCGATGCAACTCATAGCGGGCAAGGTCCTGGTTGATGTGCCCGGGCAACAGCATGTCCGCTTCCTTGATTTCGGACTCGTCGACTTGGAAGTTGTACCCATTGTAGCCAATGTACATCTCCTTCTTGCCGTGTAGGGTCCAGTTGTACCGGTCGAGTGCGCCACCGTATCCATCCGTTTGATCACGGGTCATGAGGCCATCGGCCGTCGGTGCATCGTAGGCATACTCCGGTGCCCGTCGAACACGGCGCTGCCCTGGGTTGTAACTCCACGCCATGGCCGGCTCCACAGTGGGGTTGATGGTGCCAACGATCAATTGCATCTGGCCAGCCAGACGCGGAGGTGCTTCAGTACGCTGGATTGCCCGAAGCAAGATGTTGTTGCGCTCAGGCTCATGCCAGACCATGCCATATGCGTAGGCAAGTTCACGATATTGCACGTTGAGGACATAACTGCCATCGGTTTCGACCACCGCTTGATTGGCATAGTAGATTTCACCATCCGAGCGGTAGCGGATGGTGTGGTTCCAGATGGCTTCCGCGCCATCTGTGGGGATCGGGAAGGGGTTGCCACCCACCACATTTAGAAGCCCGTATTTGCCATCTTCGGTCAATTCGGCATTCAAAGCGTTTTCGTAGTTCCAGTCGTAGACCTTTTGCGGATTGGATGCTGAACGTCGGGTCGGGTAAACGTGCATCCGGAAGGTCTCGGGATACCGCTCGAACATCGCCTTGGCACCTTCCGACAACTGCTCCGCGTACTGCTGGTGGTTGCTGGCATCGATGGTGAATAGCACTTCGTCGTCGGCGAACAGGTCCTCGTGCCGTTCGCCAACGGGGACGTTCTTGTGCGGGAGGCCACCAGTCCATTCGGGGATTGTCCCAGCAGCATTTCCTGCACGCTCTGCCCCCATGGGAGTCAAATCTCCACCGGGCAGCATTCGGTCTGCTTCCTGCTTCGAGACTTTTGCGTGCCCAACGCCAGATGCGCCCGCAAGCAGGGTTAACAATGTAGGGTAAACCAGTGCACCTTTTAGACAATCCAACTTGCGGCTCATGGTGAAGCTCTCCTTGTAGTTTTTGTTGTTATGCTTTTCTTCCAATGTCCGGCGCGGTGGGTTCTACAAGTTTGAGTCCTGCGATCAGTCAAGTACGGGTGGCGGATTGAAGCCGCAGCAACCGGACAACTGCCGCGCCGCGGGGCGCACCAGAGATCACACAAACCTGGAATCCGCGCAAGCGCAAGCTCGCGTACTACAGAAAATGAGGGCAAAGTGGAAAAGCAAGCGGATCGGGCGGTCTCTGACCGGCCGGTGTGGGGAAAACAGCTGCTGCTGTATTGGTGCGATCGCTGGCGTGCCAACAGCGAACGAACCGCCTCAACCTGCTCGTGTACGCATGAGACCATGCGTTGGCTCCATATTTGGTTGCCTCTGAAACCAGGGCATCCTTGTTATTGTTTTTCAGGAACCACTGACCTGGAAATCAAGTCATCACTGGGTTGAGCACTGCGTTGTCAATTGTCGGGATACGTGGCCGGGTTCACCCGGCCACGCCTGGCTTTCTAAAAGGGTCCAAGACCTCCGGGAGTCATCCCAGAAGGAATCAGCGAACCCCCATGGTGCGAAGCCGCTGCGGAGTCCAGTAGCTGGGCGGCTGGAAGTAGGTATAGTCCCTCGGCGGATAGCGGTTGTCCAACCCTTCGGCAGAGTACCGTCCAGAGTTGAGGTCGTAAGTGGCCTGCACCGTGGTCGTCATCAGCGGAATGGTGTACATGTTGAATATCTGGCCATCTTGGTAGCGCCAGAGGTTTCCTTGGCCGTCATAGATGTCCGCTTGGGCAATGGTCCAGCTGTCCTCATCGATGTAGAACACCCGTTTGGCATAGATGTGGCGCTCTGTGGGCTTCACGTTGGCTTCGACCACCCAAACCCGATGCAGCTCATAACGGGCCAGGTCTTGGTTCAGGTGACCGGGAAGGATCATGTCCTCTTCACGGATCTCAGACTGGTCCACCTGGAAGTTGTACCCGTTGTAGCCAATGTACATTTCCTTCTTGCCGTGCAGCGTCCAGTTGTACCGGTCGAGTGCGCCACCGTACCCATCGCTTTGATCACGGGTCATGAGGCCATCGGCAGTCGGTGCATCGTAAGCATACTCCGGTGCGCGGCGCACGCGGCGCTGCCCAGGGTTGTAGCTCCACGCCATGGCCGGCTCCACAGTGGGGTTGATGGTCGCTACACTCAGCGTCATCTGCCCGGCCAAGCGCGGTGGCGCCTCGGTGCGCTGGATTGCCCGCAGCAAGATGTTGTTGCGCTCAGGCTCGTACCAAACGGTGCCATACGCATAGCTGAGTTCCCGGTACTGTACGTTCAGCACGTAGCCACCATCGGTTTCCACCACAGCCTGGTTGGCGTAGTAGATCTCACCGTCCGAGCGGTAGCGGATGGTGTGGTTCCAAACCGCCTCGGCACCGCTTTGCGGAATCGGGAACGGGTTGCCCCCCACCACGTTGAGCAGCCCGTACTTTCCATCGTCGGTCAACTCGGCATTTAAGGCGTTTTCGTAGTTCCAGTCGTAGACCTTTTGCGGATTGGATGCTGAACGTCGGGTCGGGTAAACGTGCATCCGGAAGGTCTCGGGATACCGCTCGAACATCGCCTTGGCACCTTCCGACAACTGCTCCGCGTACTGCTGGTAGTTGCTGGCATCGATGGTGAAAAGAACTTCGTCGTCGGCAAACAAGTTCTCGTGCCGGTCTCCCACGGGTACATCTTTGTGCGGAAGGCCGCCTGTCCATTCGGGAATGGTTCCAGCAGCATTTCCTGCACGCTCTGCCCCCATCGGGGTCAAATCTCCACCGGGAAGCATCCGGTCTGCTTCTTCTTTGGGCACCTTTGCCACCGCCAATCCCGATGCCAATACCAATGCCAATGCGGCGGCAATTGGCTTCCTTTGACTCAATGCTGTTTCGACACTGCTGCGCATACTGCCACACCTATTCGATTTGATTCGTTGATGGTCGAGGGGGCCGGGCACCTGACAAACTGGCCAGGTCACGGAAAGTCCACCCCTGGCGTACCTTTAGGCCCCCCAATCATGCTTCTCCTCTGACTGTGTCCCTAGAACGCGTGCTTGTAGTTCATGCTAACAAAGTCCCGGTCCTCGTAGGTCCCGCCAGCCCAATACCGGGTGTACCCAAGCGAAACCGACCAAACGTCCACGTGCTTGGCATCGACGCTGAGTGTCGCCGACTTGGCGTTGTCGCTAAAGGCCGAACCCAAGGTGCCATTCACGTCCCACTCCAACGCCAACTGGGGAGATACGGTAATGCCGGGCATGGCATCGAAGTAGTCTCCGATAAAGCGGGCTTGTACGCCCCAGGCGCTGTTGTCAATGTGGTCGTACCCCTCGACGCCATCAGGAAGCCAGGCGGTACCGGCCTCAATGACTGCAGTCATGCGGTCCATGCCCCCATACCATTGAGAGTACACGCGGGTCCCAGTGACCTGGGCTTGCTTGTATTCGAACTCTTGGTAGGGGTCGGCAACCGCTGTAGGCCCGCCAGCGAGGCTGCCCAGGACAGCGAGGGTGTCATTGGCGATGGGAAAGTCGGGCCGGTAGGACAGCTCACCTTGTATGGCCCATTCACCAATCTGGCTGTTGGCGCTGACACCGAACAGCTCGATGTCCTCCGGGTACAGCAGGTAAAATGAAGGCACAGCGCCCACGAACTCCGCCGCAATAATCGGAGATTGCGCATGGTAGTTGATGTAGTAGAAGCCAAGTTCTGCGTACCCAAACGAAGGCAAGGCCTGCGAAATTCTCACCCCGTACTCACCGCCATCGTCGGGAAGGCGGTCCATGCTTTTGGGCAAAGTTCCGAGCGGTGTGGCCAGCATGTCAACCTTCCCTTCCCCAATCAGGTCCGTCGGGCTGAAGTACGTGCCAACGGGCGGAAGCTCAGTTTCGTCCCACTCCATCTTGTAGTACATCTCGATGCCGGTGTAGTCAAACAACATGGGCACCGACAGCCAGATCATGGGGGCCGGCAGCAAACCTTCCTTCACCTCGACGCCGGGGGTGAGCAAACGCCCAATGTCCGCAGGGTTGATGGTGTTGATCCCGCCCGAGATGAAGGTGCTTTCACCCCAACTCACAACCTGGCTCCCCAAACGAGCCTCCACGGAACGCGCACCCACATCGAAGGATCCGTAGACAAAGGCGTCCAGCAACCGGATGTCGTGTCCGGCACGGCTTTTCGCCTCCTTGGGAATCTCATTGTCATCCTTGTCTTCAATGACGGGGTCATACAGGTAGCTGACCCGGAAGAACGCGCCGTGTCGGTTGCCCTTAATGCCAAGGTCCGTCACACCTTTGAGCGGAACCGAGGTCAGGTCGCCATCATCAAAGTTCGCGTTGCCGGTTGAACCGGGAGGAGAGTCTGCCTCCTCTACCCGCAACGAGGCGCCAGCTGACAAGATGGTGTCGAGGCTGCCTGAATAGTTGTCCCCCAGGTTGAAACTGAATGACCAGGCGGCCGGGGAAAGCAAAACGCCGGCAACGGCGGCCCCTGCCCATGGGGATAGAATTCGCGGGCGTGCTCGCTGCGAAACTGGTTTCATGATGGCGCTCCTTGGTTGAGTCGAGCCTTTGGTTGTCGCGTCGGACCTGGCTGTGCGCTTGGGCTGCGATGGAACCTGAAGCGGCGCATTGCACTTGCGAGACAGTGATCCGACCTTTTTGTTATATGTCGGCGTCGGGTGGTGACCCGCGACGTAAATAATCACAGGGCATCGCGCATTGTCAACCGCTTACGCTTCGGGAAAAACGTGCCTGCAGGCGGAATTGATCTGCCGCAATCTCGGAGTCCGGAGGCGCGGCGCACGCGCGCCCGCCCCCAGTATTACTTGACAAAAACCACCCAAGATCCGCAAAGTTGCGACGCGCCAGTTGGGCTCGGGCGATCGCGTCGTCGCACCGCGCGGCGCAAAGGGACCGATGGGGCGAAAACCAATAAGACCGCAGCTCCAACCGCAATCGCTGGTACGCTTCGACTTCAGCGACCCGAGTTGCAGACCGCCGCGCGGCGGCTCCGCCCCAAGCCCGATCCGGCACGGGGCTACGAAGAACGATAAGGCCCCACACGCCTTGACATACCTTTGAATTGCGGCCGCGCTCGACACAGCGCATGGCATGGCATCCAGGGAGACAACATGAAGAACAATTCCGTAGTCAGCGCCATCGAACACGTCCTTTTCCGCTTTCGCAAATCGGTCCTGGTGATTCTTGCGCTGATCACTGTGGTGATGGGGTACAACGCGACCAAGCTGCATGTTGACGCGGGTTTTTCCAAACTGCTCCCAATGAAGCACCCCTACATCCAGACGCTGCTCGACTACCAAAACGAGTTTGGCGGTGGCAACAAAATCATCATCGCGCTGCTACAGAAAGAGGGCGACATCTTCAACGCCGAATACTTCGATGCATTGAAGGAAGTCACCGACGCGGTTTTTCGACTTCCAGGGGTTGATAAAGGCCGCATCACCTCTCTGTTCACACCCAACGTCCGCTACACGGTGGTGACCGAGGCGGGCTTTGCGGGCGGCCCAGTGATCCCGTCCAGGTTTGACTCAGACAGTGAACAAAGCCTGGAAGACGTTCGCCAGAACATCATCAACTCCGGTCAGCTCGGTCGGTTGGTTACAACCGATTTCACCGGAACACTCGTGACCGCAGAACTCCTCGACATTGACCCGGAAACCGGAGAGCGACTCGACTACTACCAGGTTGCACAGGAGCTCGAAGAAATCAGAGCGCGGCATGACAGCGATCAATTCAGTGTGCACATCATCGGGTTTGCGAAGTCCATCGTGGACATCGCCGAAGGCGCGACCAGCGTGGTGTTGTTTTTCGGCATCGCCCTCGTGATCACCGCCATACTGCTGTACCTGTACTCCGGATCCATCAAGTTGTCCATCCTGCCACTGGTGTGCTCCATCGTCGCCGTGATCTGGCAGCTCGGGCTGTTGACAACCATGGGATTCGGGCTCGATCCCATGAGCATCCTGGTGCCGTTTTTGGTGTTCGCCATCGGGGTCAGCCATGGCGTGCAGATGATCAGTGGCTGGATGGGTGAAATCCTGTACGGCGGTCCGAGTGTCGACCCTGACCACCCAGTCGTTCCCGCAGCCGAGGATGTACCCGGCGTGGACGGCGAGACGGCAGCGCGGCGCACCTTCCAACGCTTGATCGTCCCAGGTGCACTCGCACTGGCCAGCGACACCATCGGGTTCCTGACCGTATTGTTGATCGAGATCGGCATCATTCAGGAGATGGCCATTGCAGCCAGCACCGGTGTGGCGGTGATCATCATCACCAATTTGGTGCTGATGCCGATCCTGCTGTCATTCACCAAAATCTCCAACCTCGATCAGTACAAACACAAACGCCACGTCAGCGAAGAAAAGCGCGACCGCTACTGGCGCACGCTGGCGCGCTTCACCCGCACGTCCTGGTCCCTGTCGGCCCTGGGCGTGGCTGCGGTGCTGCTCGTCTTCGGATTTTGGAAAGGCGCAGACCTCAAGATCGGCGACCTGCATGCGGGTGTTCCAGAGCTCCGCGAAGACTCGAGGTACAACATTGACGCCCGCGCAGTGACCGAAAGCTTCGGCATCGGAATCGATGTGCTGACCGTCATCGCCGAAGCACCCGCCGAGTCCTGCGTCGATTACACCTACATGAACGCCATTGATGAGTTCACCTGGTTCACAGAGAACCTGCCGGGCGTGCAAGCGGTGATGTCTTTGCCCTATGCCGCCAAGGAGATCAACGCGAACTTCAATGAAGGCAGCCCAAAGTGGCAGGTGCTGTCGCGCAACCGGTTTGTGCTTTCGCAGTCCATCTCCCCCATCCAAACCAACACCGGCCTTTTGAATGCCAGTTGTGAAGCAATGCCGATCCTGATTTTTACGGAGGACCACAAGGCCGAAACCATCGACCACATCGTACAGTCCATTGCACAGTACGAGAGCGGGCTGCCCGAGAGCGATTTCCGCTTGCGGCTCGCGAGTGGCAACGTGGGCATCATGGCTGCCACCAATGAAGCCGTTGAGGCTGCTCAACTGCCCATCATGCTGTATGTCTATGGTGCGATCATTGTGCTGTGCCTGCTGACCTTCAGGTCCGTCATGGGCACGCTCTGCATTGTACTGCCGCTGGCGTTTGTTTCGGTCCTTGCCTACGCAGTGATGGCAATGCTGGAAATCGGTCTTAAGACCTCGACATTGCCTGTGGTCGCACTTGGGGTCGGCATTGGCGTGGACTATGGAATCTACATCTACAGCCGTTTCAGTGTCTTTCTCCAAGACGGCCTGCCATTGGAGGAGGCCTACTACCGGGCGCTTCGGCTGACCGGCAAACCCGTGCTGTTCACCGCCTTCACCCTGGCAGTCGGGGTAATCACCTGGGTGTTCTCGCCGCTTAAGTTTCAGGCCGATATGGGCATTTTGTTGACCTTCATGTTCGTGGTGAACATGCTCGGCGCCGTGGTGCTGCTGCCGGCGCTCGCTCGTTGGCTGCTGCGGCCGAACATGCCTGACAGCACCCAATAAGAACAAAGGAAAATCACACTTCCTAAGTCCCCAAACGAGAAGCGCCCACCTTTCGCTTCTGAATCCATGCGAAGGGTGGGCGCCTCAAAGCGGCGGAGGCCCTTGCCGAGCCAAGCCAACGCCGGCTAGGACATCAGTTCGCCCAGCAGCCGGTTCATGCGGGCGACATAGGCTCCCGCATCCTTTGGCATTTCACCCTCGGCGAGTGCTGCCTGATCGAACAGGATGTGGGCCAGCTCAGCGAACCGGTCCTCGTTCGATTCGGCACTAAGCCGCTGAATCAAGCGGTGCCCAGGGTTGACCTCAAAGATCGGCTTGCTGTCCGGAACCTTCTGCCCCGCGGCCTCCATGATCTTCCTCATCTGAAGGCCCAGGTCATGCTCACCCACCACCAGACAGGCTGGTGACTCTTTGAGCCGGTGGGTGACCCGAACCTCCTGAACCTCTGCGCCCAACGCAGTTTTGAGCCGCTCGACCAGCGGCGCCATTTCTTCCGCTGCCGCTTTTTGCTCTTCTTTTTCTGCTTCGTCTTCTAGGCTCCCAAGGTCGAGGTCTCCGCGAGCCACGTCTTGAAAGGACACATCCTGAAACTCGCTGAGCTGAGCCATGAGCCAGTCATCAATCCGGTCACTCAAGAGCAGAACTTCCACCCCTTTATCACGAAACACTTCGAGGTGAGGGCTGGTCGTTGCACTGCTGTATGAATCAGCGACCAGAAAATAGATTTTGTCCTGTCCCTCCTTCATTCGCTCCAAATACTCCTTGAGCGACACCGTCTGCTCCGGTCCACTGTGCGTCGAAGCGAACCGAAACAAATTTAGTATCTTTTCCTGATTGGAAAAATCTTCGGCAGGCCCCTCTTTAAGTACCAGGCCGAACTCATCCCAGAATTTCTGATATTCCTCCGGCTGATCAGCCGCCAATTTGTTCAACATATCGAGCGCGCGTTTGGTCAATGCGCTTCGCATCGAGTCGATCTTTGGGTCGCGCTGCAGAATCTCTCTGGACACATTGAGGGAAAGGTCGTTGGAATCGACCACGCCTTTGATAAACCGCAGGTACAGTGGCAAAAACTGCTCTGCGTCGTCCATGATGAACACGCGCTGCACGTACAGTTTCAGTCCTCGCGGCTTGTCGCGGTTCCAAAGGTCGAATGGTGCGCGGGCCGGTAGGTACAGCAGACTGGTGTACTCAAGCTTGCCCTCAACTTTGTTGTGGCTCCAACTCAGGGGATCTTCGAAGTCGTGGGCGATGTGTTTGTAGAACGTCTTGTACTCTTCCTCGCTCACCTCTGTGCGCGGCAGCGTCCAGAGCGCGCGGCCATCGTTCACCTGCTCCCAAGCGTCTTCTTGCGCACCGGCGTCCCCATCCTCGTCGCGGTCTTTGCGCAGATAGACCGGAATCGAAATGTGGTCGGAATAGGTTTTGATGATGTTTCTTAGGCGAAACCGCTCACAGAACTCCCCGGCATCCTCTTTAAGGTGCAGGACGACGGTGGTTCCACGTTCAGGCCGCGTGGTGGTTGCAACCTGATAGTCAGACTCGCCGGTCGACTCCCAATGCACCCCTTCCTCCGGGGGCGCCCCGGCCTTGCGAGTGAACACCTCGACCCGATCCGCAACGATAAAGGCGGAATAGAACCCCACCCCAAACTGACCGATCAACTGGGCATCTTTTCTCTGGTCACCGGTCAAGTTCTGAAGAAAATCCGCCGTCCCGGATTTGGCGATGGTCCCAAGGTGGGCGATGACCTCATCACGGCTCATGCCGATCCCGGTGTCGGCCACCATCAGGGTTCGTGCTTCGGGGTCCCAGTCCACACGCACCCGAAGCTCCGGCTCCCCCTCGTACAGGCTGTCGTTACCGAGCGCTGCAAAGCGCAGCTTGTCCGCGGCATCTGATGCATTCGACACCAGTTCGCGCAGAAAAATCTCGCGGTTGCTGTAGAGCGAATGGATCATCAAGCGAAGCAACTGCTTGGCTTCGGTCTCGAATCCTCGGGTTTCGGAAGTTGCGGCTGCACTCATGGCTTGGGAGTTCCTCGTGTTCGAGTTTTGGAGGCTTTGGCCGGGCACACAGGCGGCCCGGCCAGCCGCCCTAGGTGGGGGTCGACCGACGCGATTTCAAGCCGGATAAGAGCGCGCCAGCGCTAGGAGTCGGGGAGAACGACAGGCACCTGAGCGGCGCAGGCTCCTCAAGAAAACGCCGGCAGCAAGACAAGGCCGACGCTGGAAAAAAAGCCGACAGCCCAGATCAACGACCGAAGTTTGTCGAGGTCGGCAATGTATAGGATGGTATAGAGGATTCGGGACAGGACATGCGCAACCGCCAGTGCGGCTGCAGCGCTTCCGCTGGCGCCGCCCACATGGGCAACCAAAACACCCGCGGCGAAAGGCGCAAAGGACTCGAAGGCGTTCTGATGTGCCGCAAGCGCCCGCCGCCCCCAGCCTGTGAGGCCCGCCTGTTGATCGCGAGGGTTCTGGTTGTCGTACCCAGTGCCCTGCCGCCCTTGCGCCACAGCCACCGGCACTTTGGTGACAACGAGCATCAGCATCGCAAAGACCAAGCACCAAAATGGAATCGTCATGTTCTACTCTCCTGTAGACCCCGCAGCGGCTGTCAACTCACTTCAGCCGGCTCATCTGGTGTTCAGCCCCAGCGATCGAGCCGAAACCTCAGTCCCAGCGCGCAGCGGTGGCGAGGGCGTCAGCAATCTC
>DHQM01000150.1:0-9810 GCA_002408105.1 Gammaproteobacteria bacterium UBA5338
GCCAGATCCGCACAAACGACATCGCCTGCCGCTACGGCGGCGAAGAGTTCGCGGTCGCGATGCGGTCCACCCACCTGAGTGATGCGCTTGGTCTGGTCGATGGGGTGCGCAGCCGGTTCGCCGCGGTGCCCCATGCGCTGCGCCCGGGGGAGACCTTTCGGGTGACGCTGAGCGCTGGCGTGGCCAGCAGCCAGACACACCCAAGATTGCGGGATCTGGTTGAGGCGGCTGATGCGGCGCTGTACCGGGCCAAAGGCGCCGGTAGAAATCGGGTCTGCCGGGCCGGCGAGGAGACCGTTTCCGAACCCTCATCGATATAGCCGTCGTCGCATGGATACATGGATCGAGGGCGCCACCAAAATCTGAGGCAGTTTGGGTGGTGCACGGCGCGCCATCAAGTGCTGCTTTCTGACATTTTTCGCCTGAGATGTGTTCGCTGCAAGCGCTTCGATTTGCCGCAAAGCCCCGCCCCGCTTTCGGGTACAATGACCGCAGGCCGGCAACCAGGAGTGAGGTGGCGATGGCAATGAAAACCATGCACAAGCATGAGATCCCGATTACCGACCAGCCGATTGAAATCGACCTACAAGTCGGAGCGGTTGTTCATCGGGTCGAGTTTCTGGTGCCGGACAAGAAGGTCTACATGTGGGTCGAGGTGGATGCGAACCTCAATGCACCCAAAAAAACCCGCATTTTTCACGTATACCGCTCTGGAGACGGGGTGCCCAAGCACTACCATTACGTCGGCACCGCCATCGACCAGTACATCCCAGAGGCGTACCACGTCTACGAGAAGATCGAGTGATCCACCTGTTCGGCAACAAGGCCTACGCGGCTCCTTGACTCTGTCGCATGCGCAGGCGCTCGATCAGCGCCGAAGTGTCCAGCCCGCCGCAGCCAAGGTCGTGCAATTCGTCGTAGAAATTGCGGACCAGGGCGGTTACCGGCAACGCCGCCCCGCGTGTGGCGGCGGCGTTAAGGCAGATACCCAGGTCCTTGCGCATCCAATCCACCGCAAATCCGAAGTCAAACTCACCATTAAGCATCGTCTCACCGCGGTGGTCCATTTGCCAGGATTGCGCCGCGCCGCCTGAGATCACCGAAAGCGCCTTGTGCGCGTCGATCCCCGCTTGCTGGGCGAAGTTCAACCCTTCTGCAAGCGCTTGCAGCAAGCCCGCCACGCAGATCTGGTTGACCATTTTGGTGAGCTGTCCGTCGCCCGCACCGCCCATGTGCTCGATGGTCTGGCAGTAGGCCCTAAGGAGGGGCGCTGCCCGCTGGAAGTCCGCGTCCGAGCCGCCGCACATCGCGACCAGCTTGCCAGCCTCCGCCCCCTGCTGACCGCCGGAGACGGGTGCGTCGACAAACCCAATGTCGCGCCGCCCCGCAGCCTGGTGAACGCTCCGCGCTGCGGCGTCGGAGCAGGTGGTGTGATCGATCAGCAGCGCCCCCGGCTGCATGGCGGCGACTGCGCCCTCTGGCCCGAGTGTGACAGCGTGCAGGTCGCTGTCTGCGCCCACGCAGCACAACACCGCATCGGCATCCTTGACAGCCCCTTGGATCGAGTCTGACCAAGCGCCTGAGTGGGACTGTGCCCAGTGGCGGGCGCGCTCCTGGGTGCGGTTATAGACAGTGACCGCGTATCCCGCCGCCTGCAGGTGTCCAGCCATAGGAAACCCCATGGTTCCGAGGCCGATGAAGGCGATTTTCGCTTTCATGGGGGCAACGCGGGCAGAAGCGAAGCTGGTCTGAAGGAGACCACTTTCACAGGGGGCGCGACTCAACGTTCGCTGATTGGTGCCAGGTCTCGCTGGGTGGGGCCCGTATAAAGCTGTCGCGGTCGGCCGATGCGGTACGACCCGCTGACCATTTCGTTCCAATGTGCGATCCATCCCACGGTGCGGGCCAGCGCGAAAATCACCGTGAACATACTCACCGGGATTCCAATCGCCTTGAGGATGATCCCAGAGTAAAAATCAACGTTTGGATACAGTTTTTTCTCGACAAAATACGGGTCCTGCAAGGCGATTTCTTCAAGCTTCATGGCGAGCTCAAGCTGTGGATCCTGAATGCCCAGCTCCCCCAGCACTTCGTGGCAGGTCTTGCGCATCACTGTCGCACGGGGGTCGAAGTTCTTGTACACGCGGTGTCCGAAGCCCATCAACTTGAATGGGTCGTTCTTGTCCTTCGCGCGATCGATGAAAGTGCCGATGTTGGAAACGCTGCCGATCTCATCGAGCATGTTAAGCACGGCTTCGTTCGCGCCCCCATGCGCTGGCCCCCAAAGGGCTGCGATGCCAGCAGCGATGCAGGCAAATGGGTTGGCTCCAGACGATCCAGCGAGACGCACCGTCGAAGTCGAAGCGTTCTGCTCGTGGTCCGCGTGCAAAATGAAGATGCGCTCCATTGCTTGAGCCAGCACCGGGTTGATCTGGCTCTCTTCGCAAGGCACGCCAAACATCATGTGTAGAAAATTCTCGGCATAGCCGAGGTCATTGCGCGGATACATGAACGGCTGTCCGACTGAGTATTTGTAGCACATGGCTGCCATGGTCGGCATCTTGGCAATGAGTCGATTGGCGGCAATCGCTCGGTGCTGTTCGTTGGCGATGTCTGTGGAGTCGTGATAGAACGAGGACAAAGCGCCGACCACTCCACACATGATTGCCATTGGGTGGGCATCGCGGCGGAAGCCGTTGTAGAAGTTCCGGATCTGCTCATGCACCATCGTGTGGTTTTTGATGGTGTTGACGAAATGGGTCTTTTCTTCGAGGTCGGGCAGTTCTCCTTGGAGAAGCAGATAGCAGGTCTCAAGGTAGTCGGACTTCTCTGCAAGCTGTTCGATGGGGTATCCGCGGTGAAGAAGTATGCCGTGTTCGCCGTCAATGTAGGTGATTTTCGATTCACACGAAGCGGTGGATACGAAACCGGGGTCGTAGGTGAACAAGCCGGCGGCGGTAAGCCCGCGAACGTCTACAACATCCGGACCCGTGGTTCCGGAGTAGACTGCAAGGTCGATCGGGTCTCGACCCTCTACGGTGAGCGTCGCCTTTTTTTCCGCCATGGTTGGCCTCCTGTTTCAGATATTCCCACGCGCTTGGATCTCCTCGGTCAAGCACGCCCGGTCAATCACGATGGGTGCTTGGGCTTGCGATCCGCTCGCGTGGGAGGCACGGATTATATTGAACTTTGTGGTGCCTGAACATTTCGCCACTGGCGCCGGGATGGATTCAGGTTGACACACCGGGGTTGTTTTCGATTTGCAATATTTGTTCCATTGATTGGGCGGGCCCGGCTGACTGGCCGACTGTTCCACGTGTTCGATTGTATTCCAACAGGGCTGGACCTATACTCTTCGCCCGATCCAGGGCGCCGCACCTGCAAACAGTTTGAGCCTGTGTGGATCGACCCTTCTCCCGGGCCGCGTGGTGCGAGTTGCCCGTCACCCTCGTCATAGGTTGAGGTGCAAATAGATCCAGTGAACAACAAGCGTCCGGTTAACCTAGACCTTCCCACCGTTGTCCGACAACCTTTCCCTGCGCTGATCTCTATCACCCACCGAGTCTCTGGTGTCTTTCTTCTCGTCGGGGTCGGTTTTCTCCTTTACCTGCTGCAAGAGTCATTCTCATCCCCGTCGTCGTTTGCTGAGCTTCAGTCTTTGCTTGATGGCGTGGGCGTCAGGTTGTTCCTGTGGTTGGTGGTGAGCGCGCTGCTGTACCACTGGGTCGCGGGTGTGAGGCATTTATTAATGGACATTGGCGTGGGCGAAACGCTGCGCGGCGGGCGCTTCGGTGCGATGGCAGTGGCAGCCATCAGTGCTGTGTTGATCGCATTGGCTGGGGTCTGGATATGGTCGTAGGAAGTGTAACTGCGTTGGGCCGAAACGGTGTGGCAGACTGGCTGGTACAGCGCCTGACCGCGGTTGTCTTGGGGGTGTATACCCTTTGGTTTGTGGGCGTGTTGCTGTGCACGCCCGATATGGATTACGCCGCATGGCGTGGGCTGTTCGCACCCTTGTGGGTCAAAGGCTTCTCGTTGCTCGCGCTGCTCTCGGTGGTGGCCCATGCCTGGGTCGGCCTGTGGACTGTTTCGACTGACTATTTCAGACCGACTTGGTTGCGACTGGTCTTTCAACTGACGTGCGCCTTGGTACTGGGGTATTACCTGCTCTGGGGCATTCAAATTCTCCGGAGCGCATAAACAATGTCGAAGCTGCGAACCATTTCGTTTGACGCGATTATTGTGGGCGGCGGCGGCTCAGGCATGCGTGCGGCGCTGCAGCTTGCTCAGTCGGGCTACAAGACCGCAGTGCTGAGCAAGGTGTTCCCGACACGGTCCCACACGGTGTCCGCCCAAGGGGGCATTACGTGCGCCATCGGCAGCGCCGACCCCGACGACGATTGGCGCTGGCACATGTACGACACCGTAAAAGGGTCGGACTACATCGGCGATCAGGATGCAATTGAGTACATGTGCAGCGTTGGCCCTGAGGCTGTGTTTGAGCTGGAACACATGGGGTTGCCGTTTTCTCGCACAGAGAACGGACGCATTTACCAGCGGCCATTTGGTGGGCAGTCCAAAGATTTCGGGCGTGGTGGGCAAGCGGCCCGCACCTGCGCAGCCGCGGACCGCACGGGTCATGCGCTGCTGCATACCCTCTACCAGGCGAACCTCAAGAATGAGGCGGTGTTTCTAAGCGAATGGTATGCGGTTGACCTGGTCAGGAACGCGCGGGGTGAGGTGGTCGGGGTTACGGCCATTTGCATCGAAACCGGTGATTTCGTCTATTGCCGTTCGCGGGCCACGGTGCTGGCCACAGGCGGAGCGGGGCGCATCTACCAGTCCACCACCAACGCCTTGATCAACACGGGTGATGGCATCGGGATGGCGCTTCGGGCTGGATTCCCGGTGCAGGACATCGAGATGTGGCAGTTTCACCCCACGGGCATCGCGGGTGCCGGAGTTCTAGTCACCGAGGGCTGCCGGGGTGAGGGTGGCTACTTGATCAACAAGGACGGCGAGCGTTTCATGGAGCGCTACGCGCCCAACGCCAAGGACCTTGCGGGGCGCGATGTGGTGGCACGCTCGATGGTTCTGGAAATCCTTGAAGGTCGCGGAGCCGGGCCGAAGGCAGACCATGTGTTCTTGAAGCTCGACCACCTTGGCTCCGAAGTGCTGAGCAAGCGCCTTCCAGGGATCGTGGAGTTGTCCAAAACTTTTGCCCACGTCGATCCGGCGAAGGAACCGATTCCAGTGGTGCCGACCTGCCACTACATGATGGGTGGGATTCCGACCAACGTTCATGGACAGGCCCTGATGCAGGGTGCGGATGGCACCGAGCAGATCATCCCTGGGTTATTCGCCGTTGGTGAGGCTGCCTGTGTTTCGGTGCATGGCGCGAACCGGCTGGGTGGCAACTCACTGCTTGACCTGGTGGTGTTTGGACGCGCCGCTGGCCTGTTCATCGAGGACGCGCTGCGACAGGGCATTGACTACCAGCCCGCCTCGGAAGATGACATCAATGCTGCAGCGGCGCGCATGCGCAGGTGGGACGAGTCTGGCAGCAGTGGTGAGTCGGTCGCGGCCCTGCGGGACGAGTTGCAGCGCACAATGCAAAACCTGTTCGGGGTCTTCCGGCGTGGTTCGATGATGCAGGAAGGAATACAGACGTTGGCGGAGTTACGCGAGCGGATCGGCTCTGCTCACCTGTCCGACAAGAGCCAGGTCTTTAACACAGCTCGCATCGAGGCATTGGAACTGGATAACCTCCTTGAGGTGGCTGAGGCCACGGCCATCGCTGCAGAGGCGCGTAAGGAAAGCCGGGGTGCGCATGCGCGCGAGGACTACCAGGAGCGCGACGATGAAAACTGGCTGGCTCACTCGCTGTACTTTCCACAAAGTAAGCAGGTTGGAAAACGCGCCGTCAATTTGCAACCGAAGACGGTTGAGCCATTCGAACCCAAGGTTCGCCAGTACTAGGCACTTCCGATTTATTCTGGAGCATAAGCAACCATGCAGGTCAGCGTATACAGGTACAACCCCGACAGCGACAACGCGCCCTACATGCAAGACCTGGAGGTGGACATTCCAGCGGGCCGCGATCTTATGGTGCTCGACGTCATGCATCTGCTCAAGGAACAGGATGAAACCTTGGTGTTTCGCCGCTCCTGTCGCGAAGGGGTCTGTGGTTCAGATGGCGTGAACATGAATGGCAAGAATGGGCTGGCCTGCGTCACTCCAGTGTCGGAAGTCGCCACGAGCGGCAAACTGGTCATTCGCCCCTTGCCTGGTCTGCCCGTCATCCGGGATCTGGTGGTGGACATGTCGATGTTCTACGCCCAGTACGAGCGCATCCAACCGTACCTGATGAACGATGAGCCGACCACTGGGATTGAGCGGCTGCAGAGCCCGGAAGAACGCGAAAAACTCGACGGCCTGTATGAATGCATCCTCTGTGCCTGTTGTTCCACCTCCTGCCCCTCGTTCTGGTGGAACCCAGACCGTTTTGTGGGGCCGGCCGGGTTGTTGCAGGCCTACCGTTTTTTGGCCGACAGCCGGGACCGTGCAACTGAAGAGCGGCTTTCGTCCCTGCAGGACCCTTTCAGTGTATTTCGCTGCCGCGGGATCATGAACTGCGTAAACGTTTGCCCAAAGGGCCTCAATCCCACTCGGGCCATCGGGCATATCCGATCAATGTTGTTGCGGCGCGCGAGCTGATTGACTGAAAGGCCGCCGCTTGGATTTTAGGTCCGCTATGCTTGTAGCGAGCCAAACGTTGCGGTTCAACTAGGGACGCAGGGACCTCAGGGCCACCTGCTTTCGCTCCAGACAGGGTACTTTCGCTACCCCTTGGAGATGTCGATTCGGGAGAGCGTTCTGATGCAAGACAGCGCCATGGAGTTACTCTGGCGCACTTCGCACATCTCGGGCGGAAATGCGCCCTATGTCGAAGCGCTGTACGAGACGTATTTGCGCGAGCCAAACGACGTCCCTGAAGAGTGGCGCAACTATTTTGATTCGCTGCCTCAGGTGCCCAACGTTGTGGTGCCCGACGTTCCCCACTCGACCATCCGTCAGCAGTTTCTCCAGATGGGCCGTCAACCGGCGCAGCCACGCACGCTAGCGGTGCAAGCATCGGAGCACGAATACCGGCAGGTGCGGGTGCTGCAACTCATCAACTCGTATCGCCACCGCGGCCACCAGAAAGCGAAGCTCGATCCACTTGAGCTGCGGCAGCCACCCGAGGCCCCCGACCTTGAGCTGAGCTTCCATAACCTATCGGTGGCTGACTTCGATCAACACTTCCAAACAGGCTCTCTGGCGCTCGATACTGGCGAAGGCACTCTCCGAGAAATCATCGATACGCTGGAGCAGACCTACTGCGGGTCGATTGGCTTTGAATACATGCACATTGTCGACACAGCGGAGCGGCTGTGGATACAGCAGCGCGTTGAGCGTGTGCGTGGTACTCCCGCTTTCAGTGAGGAAATCAAGGCCCATCTTCTGGAGCGCCTGGTCGCCGCCGAAGGTCTTGAGAATCTGCTGCACTCAAGGTTCCCTGGAACCAAGCGGTTCGGGCTCGAGGGTGGCGAAAGCATGATTCCGCTGCTTGACGAATTGATCCAGCGCAGTGGTGGCTACGGCGCTAAGGAGATGGTCATCGGTATGGCCCACCGGGGCCGGCTGAACGTACTGGTCAACATTCTGGGCAAGAATCCGTCGGATTTGTTCGATGAATTTGAGGGCGCCCGTGCGACCAGCACCGGATCTGGAGACGTCAAGTACCACCAGGGATTTTCGTCGAATGTAATGACCCCTGGTGGAGAGGTACACCTGGCGCTGGCGTTCAACCCGTCGCACTTGGAAATCGTGACCCCAGTGGTTGAAGGTTCGGTGCGTGCTCGTCAGGATCGCCGAGGCGACCCGGACGGTGATCAGGTCTGGCCTGTGGCCATCCATGGGGACGCGGCGTTTGCCGGGCAAGGGGTCGTGATGGAGACCTTGCAATTGTCCCAGACACGGGCTTACAAGACCGGTGGAACGATTCACATCATCGTGAACAATCAGATCGGTTTCACCACCAGTCGCCAGGAAGACGCGCGTTCGACCGAATACTGCACCGATGTCGCGAAGATGGTGCTGGCACCCATTTTCCACGTCAATGCGGATGACCCGGAAGCGGTGTTGTTCGTGACCCAACTCGCAGTCGATTTTCGGCGTCAGTTCCGCAAGGATGTCGTGATCGATTTGGTGTGTTATCGCCGCCGTGGTCACAACGAGGCCGATGAGCCATCGGTTACCCAGCCTTTGATGTATGACAAAATTCGCGCCCATCCCACGGCGGCAAAAATCTATGCCGAGCGCCTCGCCGCTGAGGGCGTGATCGGGAGCGAGCGCCGGGACGCTTTGGCTGAGGAGTACCGTGACGCACTGGAACAGGGCCAGCACGTGGTGAAAAGCCTGGTCCGGGAGCCCAACTTAAAACCCTTTGTGGACTGGTCGCCGTACCTCGGGCACGAATATTGGTCGGTTACTGCGGATACAGGGTATGACCTCAAAGAACTCCAAGCGCTGGCGGTGCAGGTGTGCTCGGTGCCCGAAGGCGTTGTGATGCAGCGCCAGGTGGCGAAGATCATGGACGACCGCCGCAAGATGGTTGCCGGGGCGTTGCCGATCAACTGGGGGTTCGCCGAGCTGCTCGCGTACGCCACGTTGCTTTCTGAAGGGTACCCGGTGCGCATCACTGGGCAGGACAGTGGCCGGGGTACCTTCTCGCACCGCCACGGCGTGATTCACAATCAGAAAGATGGCAGCCACTACATTCCGCTCGCAAACCTGAATGAGGTATCGACGCGGTTTTCATTGTACGACTCCTTGCTGTCGGAGGAGGCCGCTCTCGGGTTTGAATACGGCTATGCCACGACCGACCCAGTGAGCCTCATTGTCTGGGAAGCACAGTTCGGCGACTTTGCCAACGGTGCTCAGGTGGTGATCGATCAATTCATCGCGAGTGGCGAGACCAAGTGGGGGCGTGTGAACGGACTCACGATGCTGCTTCCGCATGGTTACGAGGGACAAGGCCCCGAGCATTCTTCTGCCCGCCTGGAACGGTTCATGCAACTGTGCGCGGAACACAACATTCAGGTGTGTGTGCCGACCACTCCCGCACAGATCTTTCACCTGTTGCGCAGACAAGTGAAGCGCAAGCTGCGCAAGCCCCTGATCGTGATGTCCCCCAAGAGCCTGCTGCGGCGCCCCGACGCCACCTCCACGCTCGACGACCTGGCGCTGGGCGGGTTCCAGAAGGTGATCCCCGACACGCTCGACCCCGAGGGCGTCAAGCGGGTGCTGCTGTGCAGCGGCAAGGTCTACTACGACTTGCGGGAGACCCGGCGCGAGGCGGACAACGACACGGTGGCGATTCTCCGCCTCGAGCAGCTCTATCCGTTCCCGGAGGCGGAGCTGGCCGCGGTGATGGCGCAGTACAAGAAGCTCAAGGACGTGATCTGGTGCCAGGAAGAGCCCATGAATCAGGGCGCCTGGTATTCCAGCCAGCACCACATGCGCCGGGTGATCCTCAAACACGACGAGTCGATCTACCTAGGCTATGCCGGGCGCGAGCCGTTCGCCGCGCCCCCCCGCCGCCCCCCCNNCCCCCAAGAGCCTGTTGCGTCACAAGCTTGCAGTGTCCACCCTCGAAGAACTCTCCGAAGGGCAGTTTGAACTGGTGGTTCCCGAAGTGGAGGGTCTTACGGCGAGCAAGGTGAAGCGCATTGTGCTGTGCAGTGGCAAGGTGTACTACGACCTGCT
>DHQM01000150.1:10103-10380 GCA_002408105.1 Gammaproteobacteria bacterium UBA5338
GCAAGGTGTACTACGACCTGCTCGAACGCCGGCAAGAAAACGAGCAGACGGACGTTGCCATCATTCGAATCGAGCAACTTTATCCGTTCCCTCACGAACAGCTGATTGAGGCAATGGCGCCGTTCGCACGGGCGAAAGACGTGGTTTGGTGCCAGGAAGAACCCATGAACCAGGGGGCTTGGTACAGCAGCAAACACCACCTTGAGCGGGTCGTTAAGATGCACAACAAACGCCTTGAACTGCTGTACGCTGGTCGTGCGGCTTCGGCCGCACCGGC
>DHQM01000011.1:0-1620 GCA_002408105.1 Gammaproteobacteria bacterium UBA5338
AACCCGGGGTGCTCGCCGGCTCCCCTACGACAACTTTTCACCCCACCAGGACATCGTCTCTGAGCGGCTGTCCGCACTGGTGCGCTTGCCGCAACTCAGCACCGGGATCCTGCTGCTACCAGTCTCGGCCGCCATGCAGCGGCTGGCACCGCGGGCCCACCTGCAAGGCCGCAGCCTCATGTTGGATTTGGGTCAACACTTGCCCACCAGTGAGGTGCGCAGGCTGCTTGAGGCGGCGGGGTACCGCGCGGTCGACAACGTTTATGAACACGGCGAGTTCGCCGTGCGCGGTTCGGTCATCGATCTCTACCCAATGGGCGCCACGGCGCCATACCGCATCGACCTCTTCGATGACGAAATCGAGTCCCTGCGCGTGTTCGACCCCGACACCCAACGGACCACTGGGCAAGTCGACCGGGTGCGCCTGCTGCCCGCCCATGAATTCCCTCTGGACGCAGAGGGCACGCGGACCTTCCGCGCCAACTGGTATGACCACTTTGATGTGGCGCCCAAGGAAAGCCCGCTATTTCGCGACGTTCTAGACGGAATCGCTCCGCCTGGAATCGAGTACTACCTGCCCCTGTTTTTCGACTCCACTGACAACTTGTTCGACTACCTTCCAGCAAACACCATGGCGGTCCAACTGCCCGAGGTGGTCGCCGCGGCCGAAGCGTTCTGGGAGGAACTTCGGAGCCGCTATGCACAGTTGCGCCATGACCGGGAACGCCCGGTGCTGGCCCCGGAGCAGCTGTTTCTTCGGGTCGAGGAGGCCTTTCAGCAAATTGACTTGCTGCCGCGGGCCCAGCTGCGCCCTGCCCCCTCCGCGCCTGAGGCCGACAACCTGCTTGGTGCCACAGAACCCGCCGACCTCAGCATCGATGCCAAGTCCGCCAGGCCTCTACACCGCCTCCAGGGGCTGCTCGAGCAAGCCGGCACGCCGGTGCTGATCGCCGCTGAGTCAGCGGGGCGCCGCGAAAGCCTGCTTGAACTCTTGGCCCGGCACGGCCTGCGGCCCCAGGTGGTCGATGGCTGGCACCAGTACCTGGCGCAGCGCCCAGCTTTGTCGCTCACGGTTGCGCCGCTTTCCCGCGGGTTGCAAACACCGTCCGCGGTGGTGGTGTCCGAGTCGCAGCTGTTCGGCCAGCGGGTGCGACAGCGCCAGTCACGCACCGCCTCGTCCGCAGAGCCCAACAGCGAATGGCTCATCAAGAACCTCACCGAACTGCAAGTCGGCGCACCTGTGGTTCACCTGGATCACGGTGTCGGGCGCTACCTGGGTTTACAGACACTGGCGATTGACGGAGCACCGAACGAGCTGCTGACCCTGGAGTACGCAGGTGGAGACAAGCTCTATGTGCCCGTCGCCAACCTGCACCTGATCAGCCGCTACAGCGGCGCTGCGGAAGCCGAAGTGCCGCTCAACAAACTTGGCACCGACCACTGGGCCAAAGCCAAACGCAAGGCGGCCGAAAAAGTCCGCGACGCGGCCGCAGAACTGCTCGACATCTATGCCCGTCGCGCCGCCCGTCCCGGCCATGCCCATGCGCTGGACGCCGCCGACTACCAGCGGTTCGCGGCCGACTTTCCCTTTGAGGAAACCGATGACCAGGCACGCGCCAT
>DHQM01000011.1:1855-34585 GCA_002408105.1 Gammaproteobacteria bacterium UBA5338
AAAACCGAGGTGGCCATGCGGGCTGCCTTCATGGCAATCAGCAACCAGCGGCAGGTGGCCGTTCTGGTGCCCACCACGCTGCTCGCGGAGCAACATTTCGAGAGCTTCCGCGACCGGTTTGCGGACTGGCCGGTGCGCATCGAATCCCTCTCGCGGTTCCGCACCGCCGCCCAACAAGAGCAAATCCTCACTGGATTGAAGAGCGGCCAGGTCGACATCGTCATCGGGACGCACAAGTTGCTGCAGAAGGGCGTTGCATTCGGCCAGCTCGGGTTGGTCATCATCGACGAGGAGCACCGGTTCGGCGTGCGCCACAAGGAACGCCTCAAGGCGCTGCGTGCGGAGGTGGACATCCTCACCCTCACAGCAACACCCATCCCACGCACCCTGAACATGGCAATGTCAGGAATGCGTGACCTGTCGGTGATCGCAACGCCGCCGGCCAAACGCCTGTCGATCAAAACCTTCGTGCGGCGCCAAAGCGACGCCTTGGTGCACGAAGCCATCGTCCGGGAGTTGCACCGCGGGGGGCAGGTGTTTTACCTACACAATGAGGTCAAAACCATCGACAAGGCCGCGCGGGAACTGCAGGAGATCGTTCCACAGGCTCGCATCGGAGTGGCCCACGGCCAGATGCGCGAGCGCGAGCTGGAACAGGTCATGAGCGCGTTCTACCACAAGCGCTTCAACGTGCTCGTCTGCACCACAATTATCGAAACCGGCATCGACATTCCCACCGCCAATACCATGGTGATCGAGAGAGCCGACCGGCTGGGGCTTGCGCAGCTGCATCAGCTGCGTGGTCGGGTGGGCCGCTCACACCACCAGGCCTATGCCTACCTGTTGGTTCCAGAGCCCAAGGCCATGACTCCGGACGCCCGCAAGCGTCTCGACGCTCTGGAAGCGGCGGATACCCTGGGTGCCGGCTTTACCCTGGCCAGCCACGATCTGGAAATACGGGGCGCCGGAGACCTGCTCGGTGAGGGTCAAAGCGGCCACATCAGCGAGATTGGTTTCTCGCTGTACATGGAAATGCTCGAGCGCGCAGTCAAAGCCATTCGGGAAGGAAAAACGCCAGACCTTGAGCACCCCCTGCCGACACATGTGGACCTCAACTTGCGCGTTCCTGCATTGATCCCCGACGATTACCTCCCGGACGTGCACAGCCGCCTGGTGCTTTACAAGCGGATCGCGAACGCCAAGACCGCCGCCGAACTGGACGACCTGAAAGTCGAAATGATTGATCGCTTCGGGTTGCTGCCGACGCACACCCAACAGCTGTTTGCGATCACCGCCCTCAAACTGAAAGCCGAAGCACTCGGCATCGCCCGCATCGATGCGGGCGAGCGTGGTGGGGTACTGGAATTCGCCGCGGACACGGCCATCGACCCGCTCAGCCTGGTTCAGCTCGTGCAAGCCCAGCCGGACCAAATGCAGTTGAAAAGTGCCAACGAGCTGCGATTCAACTGGGATCCGCCGCGCGAGCAACCGTCAGACCGCATCGATTCACTCAAGGCCCTGCTGGCTCGCTTCCAACTTCGAGAACTCGACTCCGATGCCGCCTGAAACACGCCAGCCCCAGCGTTGGGCGAAAAGACTGCTGTTTGCGGCCCTGTGGCTGACCACCCCCACGCTGGCCGAGGAACCACCCGAGCCGCGCTGGTACCAGGTCAATCTGCTGGTGTTTCGCCACCTGTACCCAGACGCGACAGAGACATGGCCCCGAACCGCGCTCGAAATCCCCCAGGATTGGACGCGTTTGGTGCCACCCGAAGCGGTGGCCTCGACCCCGCGGCGGCGCGTCGCCGTGGCGACGCCGCAAATCGCCCCCCGCATGCTTGAAGCGCACCGTCAACTGCGCAACTCACGGGACTTTCGCCCCCTTGCGGTCTTGGCCTGGCGTGAAGCCCTTGAGGAAAACCAGTCCGGTTCAGCGGTGCTGATCGAAGTCGCCGGAGAACCCGGCATCGACCTGCCCATCCACGGCTGGGTGCGACTGCGCCTGAACCGCTACCTGCACATTCAGACCCAACTCTGGACACTGCGCCGCGCCTCGGACGCAAGTCCTGCCATGCCAGCGCTCACCTGGAACGCACCCCAGCTGCCCACGCTGGCGCCAGCCTTTCCCACGCCCGACAATCCTGTCGACTTCGTTCTGCGGGGCTACCGTGCGTTGCCCTTTCAGCCACCACGGGACGCGCCGTTGAAAATCGCGCACTTGCTCGGCGCGGACCCGGTGGTGGAGATCGCCAGCATGAGTCAAAGCCGGAGGATGCGCAGTGGCGAACTCCACTACCTCGACCACCCGCGTTTCGGGCTCCTGGTCCTGGTGGAGCCCGTCGATCCAGAGTACACAGCGCCAGCACCGGCTGCCGGCACGCTGCCCCTCTGGTTGCGTGCACCAACGCATCCGATCACGACCACAGCGCCGCCGCTCCCCGTGCAAAACGCGCCAACAGCCGGCGAACCCCCAGCATCCCCTGGGCCAACACCACTTCAATCTCGGCCATGGTGATCTCCCCGGCACCGCGCCCGGCGGCTGGATTGACCACCAGGCACACCGAGGCATAGGGCAAGCCCAGTTCCCGCGCCAGCGCCGCCTCGGGCATGCCGGTCATTCCGACCAGATCGCAGCCATCGCGTTCCAGCCGGTTGATCTCAGCCGCCGTCTCGAGGCGCGGACCCGGAGTGCAGGCATACACACCACCTGAGGTGCAGGACACGCCCTCGGCTTCGGCGGCATCTACCAGCGCCTCCCGCAGGCGCTCATCGTAGGGCCGGGTCAGGTCGACATGGCGCACGTCTCCCGGCGCTGAGAAGCTGCTGACTCGCCCCCAGGTGTAGTCGATGAGGTCATGAGGCACCACGACCATGCCAGGTGCCATGGCAGGTGGAATGGCGCCCACTGCGTTGACGGCAACCACCGCCTTGGCGCCCAACGCATGCAACGCATGCAGGTTGGCGCGGTAGTTGATCTCGTGGGGAGGCAGGCTGTGGTCAACCCCATGGCGGGGCAGAAACAACAGTGGCTGCGCCTCGATGCGACCAAGCTTGACCGGTGCCGATGGCGGTCCAAATGGGGTATCGACTGTGGTTTGACGCTCGACGACCAGCTCTTGGTACTGGTCGAGGCCAGTGCCACCGATGATGGCGATGGGATGGGTCATCCGACACTCCTACCAATAACCGATGTCCGGGTTCTACATACAAAAAACCCGGCCGAAGCCGGGTTTCTTACCGCAACCCGAGTGGGCCTACAACGCTTGATCGAGCTCGGGAACCGCTTCGAACAGGTCAGCGACGAGGCCGTAGTCGGCCACCTGAAAGATGGGGGCCTCCTCATCTTTGTTGATGGCCACGATCACCTTGCTGTCTTTCATGCCGGCAAGGTGCTGAATGGCACCGGAAATCCCGATTGCGATGTACAGGTCCGGGGCGACGATCTTGCCAGTTTGCCCCACCTGCATGTCATTCGGAACGAAGCCTGCGTCCACCGCAGCACGCGAAGCACCGATGGCAGCGTTCAGCTTGTCTGCAATGCCATCAAGCAGCTTGAAGTTGTCTCCGCTGCCCATTCCGCGACCACCAGAAACAACGACCTTGGCGCTGGTCAGCTCTGGACGATCCGACTTGACCAGTTCTGCGCCCACAAACGAACTCAGGCCTGCGTCGTGCACCGAGTCCAGGGACTCAACCGTGGCAGAACCACCTTCTTGCGCCGCCGCATCGAAGCCTGTGCCCCGCACAGTGATGACCTTGATCGAGTCGGACGACTTCACCGTTGCCATGGCATTGCCGGCGTAGATCGGGCGCACAAAGGTGTCGGCATCCACAACGCCTGTGATCTCAGAGATCTGGGCCACGTCCAATAGGGCTGCAACCCGAGGGCTGTAGTTTTTTCCATTGGTTGTTGCCGCAGCAAGAATGTGGCTGTAGTCCTTTCCAACCTCTGCGATCAACAGGGCCATGTTTTCGGCCAGCTGGTTGGCGTAGGCAGCATTGTCAGCCACCAGGACTTTGCTCACCCCGTCGATTTTGGCAGCGGCTTCAGCGACGCCACCACAATCCGAGCCGGCAACCAGAACGCTGACGTCGCCACCAATCTGGGTGGCCGCCGTGACGGTGTTCAGGGTCGCGGACTGCAGTTCGCTGTTGTCGTGGTCTGCAATGACTAGCACGCTCATGACGGGATTACCTTTGCTTCGTTCTTCAATTTATCAACCAACTCGGCGACGCTGTCGACGATGACGCCAGCTTGACGCTCAGCCGGCGGCTCGACTTTCACCAAGCTCAGCCGAGGCTTGATCTCGACTCCAAGTTCCGCTGGGCTGGTTTTGTCCATTGGCTTTTTCTTCGCCTTCATGATGTTCGGCAAAGAAGCGTAGCGCGGCTCATTCAAACGGAGGTCAGCAGTCACTGCCGCGGGCAGATTCAACTCGATGGTCTGGATCCCACCGTCGATTTCCCGCTTCACAGTGGCCTTGCCGTCGCTGATGGTCAGCTCGGCGGCATAGGTGGCCTGGGCGATGCCGGCAAGGGCAGCGAACATCTGTCCGGTTTGCCCATTGTCGTCGTCGATGGACTGCTTGCCGAAGATGACAAGGTCCGCTTGCTCTTTGTCTTGAATGGCCTTGAGCACCTTCGCGATGTCCAGCGGCTGAACCGCCTCGTCGGTTTCAACCAAAATCGCCCGGTCAGCGCCCAGCGCCAACGCAGTGCGAAGTTGTTCCTGGCAGTTCGTGGCGCCAACGGAAACTGCCACCACTTCGGTTGCAACGCCCTTCTCTTTGAGGCGCACCGCTTCTTCAACGGCAATCTCACAGAATGGGTTGATCGCCATCTTTACATTGTTGAGGTCGACACCGCTGTTGTCCGGACGCACCCGGACTTTCACATTGGCATCCACGACTCTTTTGACCGGGACAATAACCTTCATGATTTTCTCGTTTCCACAGTGAATCGAATCGCTGGTCGCGTATAAAAAAACCCCCGGGAACCACCGGTTTCCGGGACATCGAGCGCGGATAAAGCGGCGTTATCTTGCCGGCTTGGGGGCATCAGGTCAACCGCGGCGAGCGACCGAAAACGCCGGTTTCTCTGGCTCTGATTGGCCTTTCGAGCGCAGGTCTTTATAATTTCGCACCTTTTTGATGGAATGGGCGGTGTCGAGGACAGGTCGAGCGTTGCGGCACCAGGCACCGCCATAACAAGAGCCGTCCGACCGTGTGAGACCGCCTGGGCACCCCAAGCGCCGCATCAACACGAACGGCACCGCTTCAACCGTGGAGGTTTCACCTGTGGAACGTGAATCAATGGAGTTTGACGTCGTCATCGTTGGCGGCGGACCAGCAGGCCTGTCGGCGGCCTGCCGACTGATGCAGCTCGCCCAAGAAGCGGGGCAAGAGCTGAGCGTCTGCCTCGTCGAGAAAGGCTCCGAAGTCGGCGCCCACATTCTCTCGGGCGCAGTCTTCGAGCCCACCGCACTCGACGAACTGTTCCCAAACTGGAAAGAACAGGGCGCGCCGGTGACCATCCCCGTCAAGGGCGATGTGTTCCACTACATGTTGAGCCCCACGTCCGCCGTCAAGGTGCCCAACCCCTTCATTCCCAAGCCGATGCACAATGAAGGCAACTACATTGTGAGCCTCGGCAACGTCTGCCGCTGGCTGGCGGAGCAAGCCGAAAACCTGGGCGTCGAAGTCTTTCCCGGGTTTGCCGCCGCCGAGGTGCTGTACAACGAAGATGGCAGCGTGCGCGGCATCGCCACAGGCGACATGGGCATCAGCAAGGAAGGCGAACAAAAAGGATCGTTCACCCCCGGCTACGAATTGCTGGCCAAGTACACCATTTTTACCGAAGGCTGCCGAGGCCACCTCGGCAAGCAGTTGATTCAACAGTTCGACCTGTCAAAGGATGCTGACCCGCCCCACTACGGCATCGGCATCAAGGAAATCTGGGAAATCGACCCCGAGAAACACGAAGAAGGCCTGGTGGTGCACACCCTCGGCTGGCCGATGGACAACCACACAGAAGGCGGGGGCTTTCTCTACCACGCGGAGAACAACCAAGTGTACCTGGGTTACATTGTGGCCCTGAACTACACCAACCCCTACCTCAGCCCGTTTGATGAATTTAACCGCTGGAAGCACCACCCGAAGATCAAAACCTATCTTGAGGGCGCAAAACGTGTCACCTACGGTGCACGCGCCATGAACAAGGGTGGCATCCAGTCCCTGCCAAAAATGTCTTTTCCAGGTGGATTGCTGGCAGGCTGCGAAGCTGGAACCTTGAACACGGCAAAGATCAAAGGCTCTCACACTGCGATGAAGTCAGGCATGTTGGCAGCGGAAACCGTCGCCGAGGCCCTCTTTGCCGGGGACGAAGGCGGCAAAAACCTGACCGAGATTCAGCAGAAGTTCGAGGCTTCCTGGCTTCACGAAGAACTGCACAAGACCCGCAACTACGGACCGGCCCTGCACAAACTGGGTACCTTCCTCGGCGCTGCTTTCGTGTTTGTGGACCAGAACATTGCAGGCGGAAAAATGCCTTTTACCTGGCACAACACCGATCGGGATTACGAGGCGCTAAAGCTGGCCAAAGACAGCAAGCCAATCGATTACCCCAAGCCCGATGGCGTGATTAGCTTCGACCGGCTGTCATCTGTGTACCTCTCCAACACCAACCACGAGGAAGACCAGCCGGTTCACTTGCAGCTGAAAGACCCGTCGGTCCCCATCGAAAAGAACCTGCCCATGTACGCTGAACCCGCCCAGCGATACTGCCCTGCAGCGGTCTATGAGGTGGTCGAGGAAGGCGGCGCGCCGCGCTTCCAAATCAACGCGCAAAACTGCGTGCACTGCAAGACCTGCGACATCAAGGACCCCGCACAAAACATCAACTGGGTGGTCCCTGAAGGTGGCGGCGGACCCAACTACCCCAATATGTGACCCTTTATTCGGTCAGTGGTCGAGAGAAATGGCGGTAACTCCGCCATTTTTTTTCCATTTCTGGACCGGCTAGCTTGGGTAGAAGTCCATGGTGTAGGTCACCGAGGTCGCGGCAACCGCTTTGGCACCGAAGTCGAATTGCTTGATGCGCAGTAGGAGCTTCTTCACCAATGCGCTGTCAGCAAGCTCGGTATTGACCAGTTCGATCTCAACGACATCTCCGCTCGGCGCGATGGTGAGTTGCACCACGAAAGTGCCCGCCAGGCTGGGGTCGGTGCGCAGCGCGCGGTTGTACAGGTTATAGATCGGGGACTTGTTCCGGTCGAACACCCGCTGAATCTCGGCATCGCTGCGCCCGTCAGTTGCTGAACCCCTAGTCGACGCCGGCCTGGATGGGTTGCCGCCAAGGTCGCTGCTCACCACCTCCGTCGCTCGGGCTGCCAACTGGGTTGTGCCTGCTTCTCGGCTGAGCGCGGCGTTCGCGACACCGCCACTGCTCGAGGCGATGTTTGAGGTCAAGAGGGACCGCTCCGTGCGGCCAAAGCCTGTGTCTGCCTCTGTGACCCTTTGCTGCGCCCGAGTTTCCGGGACCCTTGATTGGGCGCGCAGATCGGCGAGGTTGTCCTGTAGTGCCACCAACCCTGCCTGGGCCGCTCGATCGCGAGCGGTCGGCTTACGGGCTTGCGGCGCCTCCTTTTTGTCAGGTTTGGTCGCCACAGGTGGCACCGGAGTTGGAATTGGCGACACGGGTTGAGGCACCGCTGGCGTCGCCGGAGGGACAGGCTCTGGCGCTTTCACCTCCGGAGCCAGCGGCGGTGGTGGAGGTGGTGGCGGTTTGAGAATCAATCGTGTGGTGCGTTTTGGGATACTCGAATCCAGCAGAAGGCCCGCGGGCGTGGGACTCAGCGCGACTCCCACCGACAGCAACACGCACAAACCGGATACAGCAACCAGAATGCGGCGAAAACGCCGTTCATCAATGTTGCCTCCGTTCCAGGCAATGTCCCAAGCTGCCTCCACCTCAAGCCTCCTGGGTGCCGCGCTGGCGCACCGCCAAAGACAGCTCACTGAACCCCGCTGCAGAAGCGCTTGCCATGACTTTTTTCAGCACCGAGTAGGACAGGCTGCGGTCGCCAAGCACAGTAATTTCATGGGCCTTGGCTGTGGCGGCGCGGGCGCTTAGGCGTGCTTCCAGTGCGGTGCGCAACAACGGCAGCACCTCCCCTTTCGTTTCTTGCGCAGCTTGCACGGAAAGCACCGGATCACCCTGTACAAGGATGTGCTCACTGGTGACCATCACCGTAATGGTGTCTCTGACAAGGGTGGGTGTCATCGACTCGGGCAATTGTACGGCCCGGGTTCCCGGAACCTCCTGGACGTCGGATGAATTGACCAAAAGAAAAAAAACAAGAATCGTGAAGATGTCCATCAGCGCGACCAGGTTCAAGCCACCACCCGTTTTGCGTCTGCGGTGGTGCCGGTCCATGCGCAAAGCGCGAGTTGAGTGCAGCCGCACGGTTTAACCTCCGGGGCTCGCCATGCCGATGAGTGGCGCATCACCCAGCGCGATGTCCGGAAACAGCATGCGGGGTTGGGCCGGAGACGGACCACTGGTGGTGTCGAGTCGCACCTGATCCATCACCTGGACGAGGTCCTCATAGCGGACGTCCGCCGCAACCAGAATGGTCGCGTGGTCCACCTCAGGATTGCGCGCTTTCACGTCGATCAACCAGTCACGCAACCCGCTCAAGTCATGGCCCTTTTCGTTGCGGGACAGACTGACCAGATGTCCACCAGAACGTTCGGACAACACCAACCGGTCGGCATGCACAGCAACTTCGAGTTGAAGCTCCTCCTCGACCACGCCATCAGACGCCGCCTCGTTGGGAACGCTCAGTTCATGAATGGTGATCCGCGAGAACACTGCCATCATGAGCAGGAAAGGAACCAACACCACCATGAGATTCATAAAGGCTGTGACGTTGAGCTCTACAACTTCCTGCTGCCGGAGACGACGCCGTTGAAGTCGGCGCATCAGGATGCGGCCTGGCGTTGATCACCAATCAGGTTGACGACCTTCACCAGGACCATCTCCATGTTGTCCACCAGCTGGGTACTCTTCGTTTGCAGCACCGCGTGGATCAGCAGCAGTGGGATGCCCACCATCAAGCCGAACGCCGTGGTGTTCATGGCCACTGAAATGCTGGCCGAAAGCATGTCGGCCTTGTCTGCTGGGTTCGCAGTTGCAACCGCAGTGAACGCCTGGATCAGCCCCATGATGGTGCCAAGGAGGCCAAGCAGTGTCGCGATGTTGGCCAGGGTCGCGAGGTAGTGGGTCCGCTTTTCCAGCCGCGGAATCACTTCCATCAGCCCTTCTTCCATCGCCATCTGCAGGTCATCTCGCCGGCGTGCCGCACTCAGCTTTGCCAACCCATAGCGCAGCACGGTACTGACTGAAGCTCCCGACTCATCAACGAGGCGCTTGGCATCCTGGTACTTCCCGCCACGCAACAACGGCACGACCTGACTCCAGGCTTTGCGGTTCCGCAACTGCGCCAAGCTCAGGAACCAATACCTTTCCAACGCGATGGCGATACCGAGGGCCAGCACCACCACGATGGGGTACATGAACACGCCGCCCGATTGAAAAAATGCAATGACTGCACCCATGATCGTCATTTCCGCTTCCTCAGGGTCGATTGCCAACTTCGCCCATGCTGATCAGAGTCACTTGGGTCTCTAGGGCTGGCTGACTTCCAGGTTGTCCTGCAAGCGTAGTTCAAGGCGCAATTCGCTGGGGTCGAGTGCACCAATTTTTACTTGCGTGAACGGGTTTTTGAGTACCGCGTAGCGTTCTACAGGAGCCGCCTCGCGCCACGGCAGAATCACCATCACTTTCTCGGCATTTGCGTCACCGCGCACGTCCATGCCCAGGTCGCGCTCCGTGGCGACCTCGCCCCGGGCAGATCCCGCCACAACCAGGGCGACGACTAGCGCGCTGAACGGCGCCGCTGTAAATCGGCCAACCATCGATTCACCTCTGCATCGGGTTCAGAAGACAACTGTTGATACTCAGCATAGGCTGCTTGGGCGCACTCGAGGTCATGGAGATACAGGTCGCAGAGCACGCCGAGGTTGCGCTGAGCCAGGGCGAAACCCGGATCCATCGCAAGCGCCGCCTGATACGCCGCTTTGGCGGCCGTGAACTGGCCCCGGTGGCGCAATACCACCGCCAGCTGGTGCTGCAGGTCAGCGAATTCCGGATGAAACTCCAAGCCCTTGCGTGCCTCGTTCTCCGCCGCAACGTAGTCGTGCTGGCGCTGCAGCGCCAGCACGAGGTCCAACCAGGGGCCAGGGTACGCTGGGGCGTAGACGGTCAGCGCGCGCCACTCTTCCACTGCCGCCCCAAACCGCCCGGCCTCCAAGTGTGCCAGCGCATCTTGGTGGCTGCTCAGCACTTCAGCTGGAGGCTGCTCATCCCCAGCCGGTTCGAGTGCACTCGAACCGGACTGTAAGCTTGCACAACCGGATAGGCAGGCGAGCAGCAGCGCCCACTCAGCGCAGCGACGCATGAACCGCGACATCGCGTTCCTCCTTGGCGTACCGTGCAGGCATCATCCGCGCGAGGTCTCGATAGCTGGCAGCAACCCAGTCGTCGTACAACCCGTCCCGGGTGTACTCGGTGTTGCGGGTATGAATTGCGATGGCCCGCTCCTCAAATGGATAGGCCTGCTCTTCGAGCAGAAGCTCATATTCTTCCAACGCATCGGCATCCAGCTGCGATGGCCGCTCGGAATCCATCATCGCCGAGGCGAATCCAGCGTAGACTTCGGCGCTGCGGTAGGTCGCTTCGCTGGTGACCGATGCAATGGCATAGCGGATGGCGGCCTCAAACCCGTCGAGGGTTGCACGCATTGCGACCTGCTTGCGCGCAAGGCTGCGCTCAAACGGCGCGCTCAGACGAATCGCATCGAAATTCGCCTGCTGCTCCACTGCCAGCCCGAGCGCAGCCTGTGCAGCCAACAACTGGGTGCGCCGGCTGCGCTCGGACGCCGCGTTGCGGTCCGCTTGGATGATCGCCCGCCGCTGGGCCCGCACCGCCGCAGCATCGCCCGCGGCTTCGTACAGCTCTAGAAGCTGAGCACGCGCTTCGATGAGGTCGGCAACGGGCGTAGGGTGGCGCTGAACGTAATCGCTCCAAGCCGACACCGCGAGGCCATTGGCACCGCCTTGCTGAAACAGCTCAGCTGCTTGCCAGGCGGACTCGCGCCGGACCTGGGGCCTTGGGTGGACCTCAGCCAACGATTGCCACTGCCGCGCTGCGCGCAGTGGATGGCCGGTTTCCATCCACCCAACCGCGAGCTTGTGCTGGGCCTCGACAGCGAGTTCATGCTGAGCGAAGCGGGACAAATACTCCTGCAGCACCGGGATGGCCCGCAGCCAATCGTTGGCCTGTATATACGCAGCCGCTGCATCGTAGCGGGCCTGGGGCTCGATGCCACTGCCAGGGGCCAGCGCGACTGCACGCAGAAACTCCGAGCCCGCGGCCGATGGATCGCCGCCGGCGATGAGCGCCTCTGCCTGTCGGTAAACCGACAGGCCCAATTGGTCGAGCAGGGGTTGGCGGGCGATGTCATCAACGGCAAGCTGGTGCAACGCGCTGGCAAAGGCATGCTCGGCCCGTGGGTAGTCACCCGTGTCGAACGCCAGGTAACCAAGCCGCGTCCATCCACTTTGCAGCAACACCGGATCGGCCTGTGGGTACTGATTGACGAGCCGGGTGGCAGCCCAGAGTGCCAAGGTTTGTTCGCCCAGTTCGAAGGCCCGTTCAGACAGCTGCGCCAGCACGGCCGGCACCTTCGGGTGGTCTGCGAACTGCTCGGCAAAGCGGCGCATCGCGGGGTACATCTCAGCCCGCTGCCACTGTGCCTTGGCTTGTGGATCAGCCAACGACTGCAGGTGCGCCTGGTTGGCGAGCAGGGCCGCGTACCCGGCCTCGGCGGATCGCGCATGGGGCGGGTAGCCGTAGGCGATCTGTGTGTAGGCTTCGCCAGCACCAGTGTAGTCCTGGGTCTCAAGCAACAAGTCCGCCAGGCCGAAGTGACTCGGGATGGTCGCCAGCTGCCCAGCAAACTGGACGACCCGCTGGCGGTAATAGCCTGCAGCGGTCGCATAACTGGCGCTGTCTTTGTCCTGCTGAGCACGGGCGTGAAAATGCCGGGCCAGCACATCCAGTTGTTTCTCGACCACAGCCAGGGTGTCCAGGTGCTCCGCCCGGTCGTGGTGACGCCAGAATGGCTGATCCAGGCCATACTCGGCGACAAAACGGCGCCGAATGGCCAAGGCTTCCGGGGCGAACCCCGCGCTGTCGAAGGCGTGGGCTTGGTTCATCAGAAAGCCCGGAGCCGCCCGGTGAAGTGGGTGCCTGCGGATGAACCCATCCCAAGCAGCGACTGCGTCGGCGTAGCGGGAGTTCGCCAGATGGTGCTCGGCCAGGCGCGCATACACCAGGGGCTCATGGGCAGCCACCTCGGTACCGAAACGTTGGTCCAGTGCTGCGGACCCGCCCAGGTAGTCAGCACAGCGCGCAGCCATGGTCAGCGCATCCTCTATGCGGCCAGTGGCTGCCGATTCCTTCTTCAGCTGACCCGCCGGCTGTAAGGCGAGCAGGGCCAGAAACTCATCCAAGGCATCTGCATGGCGGTTCTGCCGGTACCGCGTCCAGGCGATTTTGTATTGGGCTTGGTGCCAATAGGGCGTGGTGTCTCCCAACGCCACCAAAGAGCCGTATGCGCTGTATGCCGCGCTGTAGTCTCCCGTGGCGTAGAACCGTTCCGCACGGCGAAACTGCACTTCTGGATGGGCATCGGCAGGACCGTATTCACTGACCACCCGATCGAGCACGGCGAAGGATGCCTCGCCCTCGCCTTGCAACTCGTACACCTGGGCCAGCTGATACAACACCGCAGGGTCTCGCTCGGTGCTCGGATGCTCGCGCAGCAATCGCTCATACACAGCAGCAATGGCTGCGAGCTCTCTGGACTCTGCATTTGCAGCCGGTTCTGAGGGGCCATCCTCGCCAAGCATCCGTTGGCGCACCGCCTGCAAGCGCAAATCGCCGACGCGCTGCAGCGCGTCGGCCCTAACTTGCGCGTCTTCGATTGCGGATGGCTCAGGCCCGGTCTGAAGATAGGCGGTGTAGGCATCGATCGCTGCCTGGCGGTGTTGGTCAGGATTCGCGAGCGAAGCCCCAGCGTTCACCGCTGCAGCTTCCGGCGGCGCGCCCTCCGCCAATGACGCTGGATCGACAAGGTCCGCCACCCTGGAGACGGGGTCTGGACTTGCGCAGCCCATCAGGCCGAAGGCAAGCAAAAGCCAGCCGATGTTGCCACGGTTGACCCTCACCGCCCGGCCACCCGGTTGAGCTCGCGGTCGTGGAGTCGAGCGAGAGCAAAGCGCGCCTGCGCCAGATAGGAGTCGGTGTGGTTCTGGCGGCGTTTCAACTCGGCAAGCACCTGCGCTTTCAGGAACTGCTGCTGTGCCTCGGAGATTGCGACGAGTTGACGACGCTGCGCCGAGATGCGCACGCGCAAATCCTGCACCCGACGCGTCATGTCGAGCACCTGAGCCCAGGCTGTGCTGCGGGCTTGTCCGAGCCGCTGAACCTGGCCCTCCAACCGGATCGCAAAAGTTTCGACTTCGCGAACACCCTTGGTGGCATCCCAGCGGCGCTGTGGAAATGCCGAATGCACTTGCCAGTCGAGCACTCCGGCCAAGCGGTCTACGCGCTCCTGTAAAACAACAGCCTCTTCAGTTTCAGTCATCCGCATCAACCGCTCGCGCACATCATCCACCTGGCGCCGCCAACTCCGCTCCTTGGCGGTGGCAAGTGCCCAGTGGTCGCGGTTGGCTTGTGCCGTTGATAGACGCGATTGCAGCCGGGTTTGTCGGTCCTGGAGTGCATCCAGATCCAGCTGTTTTAGACGCGCCGCAATCCGGGGAATGACCACATCGAAGCCTGCCGCGCGGGTTCGCAGCATCAACTCATGGTGCTCGAGCTGTTCAGTCCAGGCTGCGAGCTGGTGTCCGATCCAGTCCAGCTCCTGCACGCGCCGCACCTCGGCCTGCAAACCAGGGTTCGCCATCAGCGTCTGTATTAGGTGCTCGGCGCCTTCCGCCTCCTCCATGGGAATCAAGCGTTCACCCGATGGAGTCCAGCGTCCGCTGCCAAGCCCGTCCACCAACGCGGTCAGCCAGTTCTGCTCGGACTCGAGCACTTCAATGGCATGCTGGTACGCATCCTGGGCTGACGACACGCGCCCAAGCTCCAGTTCCGCGACCGGCACCGCCAGCAGTGCCTGCAAGACATCTCCGTCCCGAGGCGTACCCCGAGCCAACAGCCGCCAGTAGCCGAGGGCACGGCGATGGGCACCTTGTTCTGCAGCGGCCCAGCCGGCTGCGAGAATGGCGCGACGGGCGACCACGGATTGCGTGCGCACCCGCGCGAAGCGCTGTTGTGCAGCGCCAGCGTCCTGGGCCTGCAACAACGCGATTCCGGCGGCAAAGGCCGCAAAATCCGCCACCTCTGCGCTGTCTTCAGTCCGTGCATCGGCGGTCGCGATCTCGTCCCACAGGCGCACAGCATCCTGCACCTTACCGACCTGATGCAGCGCCAACGCCCGGTTGAAGCCGAGGTACGCGCCGAGCGCTGAGTCGCCGCGCAGGTCAGCTTCACCCACGCGTTCAAGCACGGACTGCGGATTCTCGGCCCGCAAGTCCAGCAACGCATGCAGCAGCAATTGCTGGGTGCCGGGGGCCTCTGGCGACAGGCGTGACAGCGCCCGCACGGCCAAGTCGGCCTGGTTGTGGTCATAAGCCAACCGCGCCAACCGCTCCCAGGCCAAGTCACTCGCCAAATGAGGAACCTGGTCTGCACCGACCCCCATCAACGTCGTTTCCGCATTTTTGGGCATCGAGTACGCGATTTGGATCTCGGCCAACAGCAAAGCCAACCGGGGGTCCGTTTGTTCGGAACGGGATTGCAAGGCCATGGCATGCGCCCCTGCCTCGAGGGAGTCACCCTGGAGGTGGTAGAACAGCGCCTCGCGGTGGCGAGGATGCAGATCATCGGCCGTGGCCGTCAGCCATCCACCAATCAGCAAGCACACCAACAGGATCCGGGTGCGCACCGGATCACCACTCCTCAATCCAAAAGTCCGCTTGGCGTTTCGGTTCATCCGCGGCCATTTGCAACTCGAGGTACTTCGGACCCAGGGCCTTCTCGAATTTCAGGGTTGCGCCGCGACGCATGGGTCGGCCTTCGGGCCCGATTCCAATGAAGAACGCGGTGACTTCATGCGCCCCTTGGTCCAGATTGCCGCGGTGGATTCGGTGAACCCCACCCCGCGCCAGCGCATCGAGTTCACGCGGCGTATACAGGTAGTTGGCGACCTCTTTGTTGTCGATCAACAGCTGCACCGAGTCGAGCTGGAACCAGTCGGTGGGTTCTGCGGAGACAAACACCAGCACCTGGGTGTCGGTCGGCGTCAGCAGGTCCTCTTCCAGCAGGAACAGGTCGCGATTCAGCGCAAGCAACTCCTGCTTGAGCGATTCGATTTCATCGGCAAGCGCGACCGGTTCATCGGCAGCTGCTGTCGCCGCAGCAACCAACCCAATGCCGACAGCCAAGCGCCGCATCCTACGCAGCACCTTGGTCAGGAATGGCGAGCTCATGGGGCATCCTCCATCGGAATGAGTCCATCGGACTGGTGCAACTGGCCCTGCCCGTCCACAACCAAGGCCTCATAACCCGCCAGGGCATTGATCCACTGCAGCCCGGTTTCAGGCCCAGCGACGAACAGCGCCGTCGAAAGCCCATCGGTCCAGGTCGCGTCCGGTCCAATGACAGTGACACTGGTGACCGCCCTGGCGGAATCACCCGTGCTCGGATTGATGATGTGGTGGTGGCGCAGGCCATCGACCTCGAAAAAACGTTCGTAGTCCCCCGAGGTTGAAATGGCTTCATTGTTCAGCGGGATTCGGGTGACCAGTTTGTGGGCGCTGCGGGGGTGGCGCACACCCACGATCCATGGCCGGCCCATTCGATCGCCCAAGAGGCGGGTGTCGCCTCCGGCGCTGATCAACGCGTGGGCGAAGCCCTCGGCTTGCAGCAGTTGCGCAGCGCGCTCGACTGCGTGGCCCTTGGCGATGCCGCCAAGATCAATCCGCATCCCCGGGCGTGCAAGGCGCACCGCGGGCCGTGCCAGGTCCAGCTCGATCTGGCGAAAGTCAATCAATTCGGTGGCGGCGCGCAGCTGTTCGGGGGAGGGGAGCAACCCCTGTCGATAGCCATACAGGTGTCCCGCGCTCGCAAAACTCAGGTCGAACGCCCCGCCGCTCAACACTGAGAGCTGTTCGGCGGTCCTCAGCAGCCGGGCAAGCTCGGCGGAAACCCCAACCCAATCGGCGCCGGCAGCCGCATTGATTTGGCTCACCTCACTGTCGACCTTGTGCGGACTCATCAGGCCGTCGATCCGGCCGATCTCCTTGAGCACCAGGGCAATCCCAGCACCGGCGGTATCGGCGTCGGGGTGCCACACCTCAACATGAATCTGGGTGCCCATGATGGCTGCGTTGGCCTGGTGCCATTCGGCTTCGGCGCTTGCAGCGC
The DNA here is from genome assembly GCA_002408105.1 of Gammaproteobacteria bacterium UBA5338. Classification (GTDB taxonomy): domain Bacteria; phylum Pseudomonadota; class Gammaproteobacteria; order Pseudomonadales; family UBA5862; genus UBA5862. The sequence goes on from DHQM01000011.1 coordinate 18,473, forward strand.
CGAACGCCATGCAGATCACGCCCAGACGGGCGATGGCGTCAATAAAAAACCGAGACATAGACTTGCACCACATCGGCGTCGAAGGCGTAGCTGGGCTCGGCGCCGACCACGCCAGTGGACCCTGTGAGGTCGCGGAAATCGCTGTACTCAAAGCGCACGCGGTCGTAGGCGAAGTTGATGCTCGCCCGGTCCAGCCAACCCCCGGGCGCTCCGCTGTACTCGTAGCTGACCGTTAGACCCAAGGTGTCGGAACTGAAGCTGCTGAGCTCTTTATCACGGGCCAGAAAGTTCTGTGCATCGGCGAAGGGGAACAGGTCGCTGTAGAACTCTGCTGCGCGCTGCGCATACCGGCGGTAGCGCGCCTCGACCAGCCACCCGTTGTCGAATGGGTGAATGTAGCCAAGTTCATAGGTGTCTGCGTTGATTTCCCAGGTGTCGTCGTACCACCGGTAGCCTGCGAACACTGCGGCCCTATAGGGCAAAAAGTACTTGGCTCGAATTGACGCGGCGTCGCTGGTCCGGGTACTTGGATAGACTTCTGCCTGCCAGCTGTAACCGACTGGAGCGCCCGGGTCGATGTAACGAACGGAGCGGTAGGGGTTGTTCAGGTAGCCTTCATCGGACTGGGTCTCCCAGGCGAGCGTTGCCACCAGCCGGGTGGTGAGCACCTGGGTCAAGCCCAACCGGTACTGGTACCGATCGACCGACTCGGAGAATGCCGGGTCCCCGCGCCGGCCAACGTCATCGCTCCCAAGCCCGAACCCAAAGCTGATGGTGGTGAGGTCGCCGAACAGATCCTGGCTCACACCCACCCCGACCGAAGTCGCCTCGTAGTCGTTCTCGTCGCTGCGGGTGAGCGAGAGACTAAGGGTCGACTTCTGATGCAGGTAGTCGAGCCCCAGGCTGGTCTCGGTGCGCTCATCCGTGTACGGACTCGCTGTGGTCACGACGTCGATGGATGCGCTGCTGACCGAGTCCAGGTAGTAGTTTCCGGACACCGAAAGGCTTTGGCCGATCTGTTTGCGCACCATCAGGGAAGGGCCAGTGACTTCCACGCCCCCGCCATCGTAGCTGTGATAGAGCAGGTCCAAACGTTCCTCAGGCAGCACCGCGGCGTGCAGCACACCCACTGGACCCATCAATAGAGTTCCGGCGGTAAGGACCGCGGCCGTTCGAACGCGCATCCGGTGGTCAATTGCAGCCACAGCCACCACCGTGGGCGCTGCCCGCACCGCGGGCGCCCTCACGCACTTCCCGCACGTGGTTCATGTACGCAGCGGAAACAGGATCACGCGTGAAACTCATGATCGGGTCGGCCAGATGGGCCCGCTCGTAGGGTTTTACCCAGGGCTCCACAGCGCAGCCACTGAGTGCCAACAGAGCCCCTATAGCGGGCCACAGCAGCACCTGGCGCCGTAGATCGATCATTGGCGCAGCAGTTCCCGCACCACCTCGCTGTAGCGCGTCTCATCACCAGGGACATACCCTGCGTGCTGGTAGCGCACCCGGCCGTCCCGGTCGAGCACCACCGTACTCGGCATGCCCGATACGTCGAAACTGCGGCTGACTGTGTTCTTCTGATCGAACAGCACAGGAAAACTCACCGGCACATCCGATATGAAGCGCCGCGCAGCCGCGGTGTCCTTCTCCACGTTGACACCGAGGAGAGTAAAGCCAAGCTTTTGGTACTTTCTGTGCAGCGCATCGAGCAGCGGCATTTCTTGCCGGCAGGGCCCACACCATGAAGCCCAGAAGTTGATCATCACAACCTGGCCCTTCAATTCGCTTAGCCGAAGGTTTTCGCCACTGTGTGACTTGAGCACAAAATCGGGTGCTTCAGCATCAGGCACCGTGGCGATCGACCATCCGGTGATTCCGCTCAACACACATCCGAGCAGCAACATACGCAGCCATTTCATTACCGGTCTCCCTTTGCTCTAAAACAACACCGAAAACCCAAAAACCATCTCCAGGTTGTGGGTGGTTTTGTTTTTGCCCAACAAATCGTGTTCAAACAGGTGATCTCGCGCCAACACCTCAACCGAGAGCCAGTCCGTGGGGAACAACCGAAAGCCAACCCCAAGACTCACCGTGAACCGTTCTCCTCCACCGAAGTCCGTGTTGCCGCCACCGAACAGCAGGTAAAACGCCGAGCGATAAGCGCGGGTGCTGCCTACAAACGCCTCACCTGCAAGCAGGTTGTAGCCCAACGACAGGTTGTAGTAGCTGTAGTCCCGCTGTGCCTCGGTCAGTAAAGCAGCGGCGCCACTCAACAATTCATAGCTGGTTTTCTCGGCCTCCGCCTGGGCATAGGAAAGATCAACAAAGATTCCTTCCGATATGTGATACGCCACACGTGCCCCCATCACCGGAACACTGCCAAAGTCCTCAATGCTGAGCAGTCCATAGTAGAGACCGAACGCAAAATCATCGGTGTCGATCTGACCAAGGTCCGGTGAAGCCGGGTCAGCCGACTGCGCGTACAGCGGGGTCGAAGCCGGGGTTTGCGCCCAAGCGCCGACGCAGCCCCAGAGCGCGATCAGAGGAATCAGAGGAAGAAGGAGAATCCGAATTTCCATGCCGCGGGGTCCTCGTTGTCATCGCGGTTGGTGAACACCTGGTACGCCCGGTATTCCAGGCGCACCGAAAAACGCTGTGCCACATAGGCCTGGAGGCCCAAGGCAACGGCCGCGTACTGCTCATCGCGGTCCTGGGGCTGCACGACGGCGGTCGACGGCTCGATGGTGATGGCACCAAAGCCAATGCCGAAGTACGGTGCGACTCGCCAATCAGGAAACGGTTGGTGATGAATGCCGCCCCCCCACAGGGTCAGGTTGGCCAAATGTCCAAAGGCCCGCTCCACATGGGCTTCAACCAAGAGGTGTCTGCCAAGGCGCAGACCCAATCCAAGGCTTGCCAGGTTGGCGCCATCGAAGTCGCCGCCCATCGCCGAGATTTCCAGGCTCCGGTGCGAAAATTCAGCGGCCCCAGCATCGGCCACCACCACGGGCTCACCGCTCGAAAACAGGGTTCGAACGAGCTGGGTGCGGTGCACCCAGCCAGTCCGTCCTCGGGGTGTGGACACCCGAAACCAATCGGTGTGGCGCTGGTGCACTTCGATCGCGCCGCCCCGCTCCACCACATCGACGACGGGAAAACCACGACCTGGCCCCGAGTGCAGTTCGATAAAGGGGTCGGCGACCTGCACTGCAATGGATTCGCCCCAGACCACCGGGACCGCGAGCAGACAGATGAGCCAACTCCACCTCCACCGACGCGAGCGCCAGCTCAGGGTGCGCCCGGATTTCACCGACTCCCCCCTAGTTTTCTGGAGCGGCGAATGGGTCGTTGTAGTACTGGGCCCCAAGATCGATCCATTCCGCAAGCAGGCGCAACTCGACTTCGGTCAAGTAACCGGCATGGCTTGCGCCAGGGGCAAAAGGAACGAAGAACGGGCTGGTCATAGCACCACCCTGGTCCACAGACGGTGGCACCGTGACCTGGTCCTCCGCAAGGTTCGGATTTTGGAGCACCCCACCCACCACGGATTGGGCGATGTCTTCGGAGAGCAGCTCTCGGTACGCCTTGAAGTGGTCGCCGTCGAGGTCCGAAGTCCCATCGGTGAGGTCCAACTGTGCGGCCGGCACCTGGGCCGCCCCTGCTGCATCGGTGGGTGCATGGCATCCGGTGCAGGTGACGTCGACACCACTGACCGAGCGCTGCAACGACCACAGTGGATGAATGTGGGCTTCGTAGTGAATGGCGATTCGGCACAGGTGGTTCCAGCTGAGGTCATTGTGGCTCGGTGGTGCACCTGAAGACGCGCCAGTGAAATCACAGTTGCTTGGGGATGGCGTCGACAGGTCACTGTAAAGATAGGCCAGGGGGGCATCCTTTGCCCGCACCGTGGCGTCGGTCCAGTGGTCCTCAAAAACCAGATCCATGCGTGGTTCAAGGGCTGAACAACCATCGGTCACGCAGCTGTGGCGCGTGCGGGTCTCCGCCATGGATTCACCAAAGTTGGCCCACAGCGCAGGTTCAGTGTTGGGAAATGGCTGCCCATCGGCGGGCGCGCCCGGGTTCACCGACGCGGGCGCGCCCGAAAGGCGTCCGTGGGGAATCTCAGAATTGGCCTGATGGCAGCCTGCACAGGCCACTTCTTCGCCCGGTTTCACCGCAACCCAACTGCGGTGGCGCCGTCCGATTCGGCGCCCATTGATGTCAACCACACTCAGGGACAGCGGCACGTTGGCCGGCACCTGCACGCGCACCGAACCATCGGGTTCGATGGGTGCGTACCCGACGATTTCGCGCATTTTGTGGCGCTGCTGCACCCCGAATGCGCTGCCGGAGATGCGCCGCACATCGCCAGACGGAATGGGCACCGAGCGGATGATGCGCAGGAACCGGGCCGGGCGGTCAGCAGCCAGGGTTTGGGCGGGGTCGCGCAAGGCCTCAATGTTCGGAGTCGCCTGGTCCACCCCATCGATGTCGTACACGCTGCGGATGCTCAGCACACCGACCCCGGCATTGGCCCAGTCGGTGTCCAGCCCTACACCGATGACCTCATCCGGCAGCGCCGCCGGCACAGGCCGCGCCTGCATCACCACCGCCTCGACAATCGCCGAGCCTTCTTCTGCAACCACCACCGGCGTTTGCGTGGTGGCGTTGGGATCGTAGATCCACAGGCCATACAGTGGTGGCGCTTCGACCACATCAGGGTCCGCCAGGCGCTCGGCGGTGCAGGCCACAGCCGCCCCGGCCACCAGCACGCGGCACGGCGACCAACTGACCAGTAGGCGGTCGGTCTCATCCCACAGCGGATAGGCCGAGCGGTACCGACCACCAGCCGATGGCGCACTCCGATCGGTGCTGATGTTCGCGGGGGTCAGGGAAACCTGCCCCGGGCTGGTTTCAGTTGGGTCCAGGGCGCTCAGCACGCTGATGTCTGCGTGGGTGTCGGCACGGATGGCGACCAGGTCTCCACCCTCGAAGCCCCCGGTGATCGGGCGCAGCACCGCCAGCAAGCGACCGTCCGGCAACTCGGCGGGAGAGACGAACTGCACCCGGCTCCCATCGGTGCCGCTGGAGTGGCTGTAGATCCCGTACAGCACCTCCGTGTCCGTGCCATCGGGTCGGGTGTGGTACAGGCTGAGCAGGTTGCGGTTGGCCATGTGGTCCCAACGCACAAAGGCGAGGCGGCCATTCGACCTCACGATGGGATCGATGTCGTGGCTTTGATTGAAAGAGATTTGCTCAATGTTGGTGCCATCGCTGTCCATTCGGTGCAGCACCAACGCGTCTTCGGTGCGGCTCTCGACACGACCGGGATACTGCGGGCGCCCCTCATCAAGCAGCCGTGCGCCAAAACTGCGTTGCCTGCTCGACGCGAACAGGATGCGCCCATCCGGCAGGTATTCCGGATCCAGGTCGTGGGCCTGGTCAGCGATGACGTCGGCCTCAATCAGGCGCCGCAGCTCGTCAAACTCGGTGTCGTACTCCCAGAGGTTCCACTTGGGTTGGTCGTTCGCGTTGGCGGCCTCATCAAAGGGTCCTCGCAACGCAAACAGCAGCCGTTTGCCGTCATAGGAAACCGCGAGTCCGCCAACCTCGAATGCCTGGTCCGCCGGGAAAAAGCGGGTCAGCAAGTTGGTCGCAGGGGCACTGGCTGAGGCCCGCTGTTTGAGCCAGAGCGCGTCGCCCGGGGCAAACTGCAGCTGGCGCCGAATGTCGGTCTGAATGACCGCCCCCTCTTCGTCGAATCGCAGCGGGCGCTGCACATACGCAACCGCGGCGTCCAGGACCACTGGGTCCGCACTTTGGCCGTCGCTCTCGACCAGTTCTTCGCCGCAGCCAACCATCAAGGCCAGGCCCACCAGCGCCCAGAACGCGCGAAGCCTGCGCTTCACCGGCGCCTCCGCGAGTAACGACCCACCGGCGCCCTGTGCCTCGTGCGACAACGCACTGAAGAGCCTGTTTCAAGTTCCATGCTGCAAGCATAGTTGGGTCCCAACGTGAGACCGGCGTTTGGACGGTTTGGGTCGATGACACACACAGCAAGGTCTACCTTGTAAGAACAGGTCTTTTCACCCTAGCCAACTGTGGCGCTCGGAGTGGGAGCCCGTTCACACACCGGGCCAGGTGACAGCCTGCGGCCCCAGCTTTTGCCAACCAGAGCACAGCGCGCCGGCGCCGATCACCTAACCTGCACTGCAGACCCCAAGCGGCCCTATGCGCCAGCGCTGAACGTATGGAACCGACCATGAAGTGGAGTCAGAACAGCAGCGGAGCGCCGTACAGGTTGGCCCTTGGAATCGCAGCGCTCTGCGCAGTGGCGAGCGCATCGGCGGGCCACCGCGAACAGGCCAAGCGCATGCACGACCGCCTGGCAGGCGTGCCACCCACGCCCGCAGTGCTGGACGCCATGGAGGCCCTGGTCGCTGGCGGAGACCCAGTCGCTGCAGCCGAGATGGCCCTCGACCACCCTGCCTTCTATGCGGTCACCGTGAAAAACTGGGCAACACCCTGGACCAATCAGGAACAAACCGCGTTCGCTCCGCTGAACGACTACAGTGCCACCGTGATCGGCATGGTCCGGGATGGACTGGATTTCCGCGGTCTGCTGTCCGAAAACATCATCTATGTTGGCGAGACCTCTGGGCTGCCAGCGTATTCCGCCACAGACAACGACCACTACGCGGCGCTTGAAGCCAGCGGGGAAGACCTGTCGGACACAGCCGTACTGGTGCAAAAGACACAGACTGAAGTCACCGGGCTGTCGAGCGGGGCCACGGCGGGGGTCATGACCACAAGAGCGGCTGCCAAAGCGTATTTCTACGCCGGGACCAACCGCGCCATGCTGCGATTCACCCTGATGAACCACCTGTGTAGAGACCTGGAACAGCTTAAGGACAACACCCGACCGGCAGATCGAATCCGCCAGGACGTGAGCCGCAGTCCGGGCGGCGACAGCCGCATCTTCATCAACAACTGCCTTGCCTGTCACTCCGGCATGGACCCCCTCGCGCAGGCGTTTGCGTACTACGACTACCAGTATGACCGCGACAGTGACCCGGAAGGCACCCAGGGCCATTTGGTCTATTCGCCGGGCATGGTGCAGCCGAAGTACCTGCAAAACAGCACCACCTTTGAGGCCGGCTTCGTTACACCGGACGACCGTTGGAGCAACTACTGGCGCTCCGGTCCAAACGCCGTGCTGAACTGGGATGCCGCCGGCACCGGCACGGGCACCGGCGCCAAATCCCTGGGTGAGGAGCTCGCCAACAGCGGTGCCTTTGCCCAATGTCAGGTGACCAAGGTATTCCGTGCAGTCTGTCTGCGTGAGCCGGAGGACGGCGCGGACCATGCTCAGATTGGAAACCTGGTCACGAGCTTCGGGGCCCACAACTACGACCTCAAGCCCGTGTTCGCCGAAACTGCGGCGTACTGCCGGGGAGACTGAGCCATGCCTGGATTGCCGCGCAAGCGAACCACCGGCTGGGTGCGCTGTTGCGCCTGGATCGCCCTGCTGGCGCTCGCCGGCTGTGGAGAAGAACGCGGCGGCGCGCCCATTGCGCTGGGCACTGGTGCACCCGGTGGCGGCAGCGGCGGAAGCCTGTACAGTGGTCCTGCACCTTTGAGTGATGACATCCAGGCGTTTCGACTTGAGCTCTGGGACCCGCTGCGCACCGAGGACCGATGCGGCAGCTGCCACGGAACCGGCGGACAGTCGCCGCAGTTCGTCCGTACGGACGATGTAAACCTGGCCTATACAGCCGCCAATACAGCCGTTGACCTTACATCGCCAGCGGCCTCCCGGTTGGTGACCAAAGTCGCGGGCGGGCACAACTGCTGGGAAGCCGTCGACAGCGTCTGCGCCGATGTGATCACCACCTACATCGCCGCATGGGCGACGGCGAGCGGCGCCTCGACCGCCACCTCAATCACCTTGACTGCACCGGCCTTGCGTGAACCCGGGGCGACGTTGCGCCTGCCCGATGACGCCTCACTGTTCGCCGCGTATGTGCACCCGCTGCTGGAGACCCACTGCGCGGGATGCCATCGGGAGGATGCTGCCATCCCCCAGGCGCCCTACTTTGCCAGCCCCGATGTCGACGCCGCCTACGCCGCCGCCGCACCGCGCATCAACCTCAACACACCAAGCGACTCTCGCCTGGTGAGCCGCCTGCGCGAGGAATTCCACAACTGCTGGAGCGATTGCGCCGACGATGCCAACAGCATGGAAGCCGCTGTACTCGACATGTCGCAAAGCATTTCACCCACTGCACCCGAGCCTGATCTGGTCACAAGCAAAGCACTTAGCCTGGTCGGTGACGGGGTGGTTGCCAGTGGTGGCGGTCGCCACGAAGCCAACCAAATTGCCCTGTGGCAGTTCAAAACTGGAAGCGGTGTGACCGCCTATGACACCAGCGGCGTGGACCCGGCGATGCACCTAACCCTGTCTGGAACCGTGGGGTGGGTCGGTGGCTGGGGGGTGCAATTCACCGACGGCAAACTGCAAGCCTCCACTGCGACCAGCCGCAAGTTGCATGACCTCATCGGGGCAGCCGGGGAGTACGCGCTTGAAGCCTGGGTCGCACCAGCCAACGTCACTCAGGAAGATGCCCACATTGTTGGCTACTCCGGCGCGAACAACTTGCACAACCTGGTTCTTGCGCAGCGCCAATACAGCTATGAAGGCTTCAACCGCAGCGGCTCAACCGATGCCGAAGGCGCCCCCGCACTGCTGACAGCCGATGCTGACGAAGACTTACAGGCCACGCTGCAACACGTGGTGCTCAACTATGACCCAATCGATGGCAGGCGAATCTACGTCAACGGTGTCGACACCGAGGACAGCGACCCGGTCGGTGGCAGTGGAATCGCCGGTTGGGACGACAACTTTGCCTTTGTACTGGGCAACAGTGTCGCCGGAGACCGCCCGTGGCAAGGCATGATTCGCATGGTGGCGGTACACAATCGAAATCTGACCCTCGAGCAGATTCAGCAAAACTATGCGGCTGGGGTGGGCGAGAAGTTCTACCTGTTGTTCGGTATCTCACACCTGATTGACGTCCCCGAGGCATTCATCGTCATCGAGGCCAGCCAACTCGACAACTACGCCTACGTACTACAAGCGCCCTATTTTCTCAGCCTCGACCCGACCGCAGCACCCAACGGGATCGCCATCAAGGGGATGCGCATCGGCATCAACGGCCGGGAATCGAGCATTGGACAAACCTACACCCACCTGGACACCACCCTCGGCGGAACCGCCTACACGCCAGGAGAAGGCCAGCCACTGTCGCGATTGGGAACGGTCATCCCCATGGAGAGCGGCCCCCTCAGTGACGAGTTTTTTCTGACGTTCGAGCAACTGGGCTCCGAATCCCACCTTTGGGTTGAGGCCGAGCCGGCCCCGCCCACGCCGCCGGCCGATCGCGCGCCCGCATCACGCGTTGCGGTGCGCAATTTCGCGGAGATCAACGCGAGCTTCTCGGCGATCACCGGTGTGCCCACCACTTCGCCGGGCGTCGCAGCGACCTACGCCCTGGTTGAGCAGCAACTGCCAGCGGTCGAGGACATCAATGCCTTCGTGTCCTCCCACCAGATCGGCGTCAGTCAGCTGGCCATTGAATACTGCAGCGCGATGGTGGACGACGATGGTTTGCGGTCCGCATTCTTTGGCCCGATCGATGCCAATGCGGATGTCGCCAGCGCCTTTGGCAGTGGCGACTCTCCCGCCAAGAACCTGCTGGTCGACGCGCTCTACAATGGGGTGATCGGCATCGGGGGAGTGGCCCTCAGCGACGCCCCTTCACGGGACCAGTTGAAGGATGAACTGCTGGTGAGCGTGGCCGGCGAGTCGGTCACCAACGGCCCACCGCTGTTTGAGCGCCTCACAGCAGGCTGCCCCTCGGGCTGCGACGCGACCCGCACGCGCGTGATTCTCAAGGCACTGTGCGCATCGACCCTGGCGAGCGCCACTGTGCTGCTCCATTGAATCAGGTACCCACCCCATGCCTCACCGCAAACGCCATTTTCTGCCCGACGATGCCCTGCGCCACCCCGACCACCACCGACCCCATTCGCGGCGCTCCTTCATCGCCCAGGGATTCGCGGCGGGCGGCGCTGCAGTATCGGCTCCGACCCTGTTCTCATTGTTCGCCAACCCGCGCCAAGCGCGGGCCGAACTGTCGGCGGATTTAAGTGCCCTCAAATCGCCCTGCGGCATCAAATCGGTCGGGTCCGGGAAAATCCCCTTCATCGCCTTCGACCTGGCCGGCGGGGCCAACATCGCCGGTTCCAATGTGCTGGTGGGTGGCCCCGGCGGACAGTTCGATTTTCTCTCGACCGAGGGCTACAGCAAACTCGGGCTCCCAGGAGACATGGTGCCTGGCGCCGCCAACCCGGCAAGCCCAAGCGGCGACCACACCGACACCCAGTTGGGACTTGCCTTTCACAGCGACAGCGCCATGTTGCGGGGCATCCTCGAAAAAGCGACAGCTGGAACCCGGGGGGGCATCAATGGTGCGGTGATTCCCGCCCGGTCGGACAACGACACGGGCAACAACCCCCACAACCCGGTGTATGGAATCTTTACGGCCGGGGCCGAGGGTTCGCTGCTCAACCTCATCGGTTCGCGAAGTTCTGAGTCCGGCGGCAACTCCATGGCGCCGCCGCACATGGTCAACCCCGCGGCCCGTCCCACCAAGGTCGACCGCCCGGAAGACGTCACGGGCCTGGTCGATACCGGCCAACTCATCGGGCTGCTCAGCCAAGAGGACGCGGTTGCGGTCTTGGAGTCCGTGGCCCGCATCAGTGATGGCAAGCTTGGCAAAGTCGACACCCAGGTCACCCGGGATGCCGTCATCAAGGATTTGGTCCGTTGCGGGTACGTCCAGACTGCGGACATCGCGGACCGGTTCGGCGATCCCAGCGACCTCAACCCCGACCTCGATCCCGACATCGTGGGCGCGGCCGGCATCTTTTCCACGGACGAGTACCTCGCCGACCGTGAATTCCGCAAAACCGCCGCCGTGATGAAGCTGGTGGTCAACGGCCATGCGGGTGCTGGCACCATCACCCTGGGCGGCTATGACTACCACACGGGTGAGCGCGCCACTGGAGAATTGCGCGACCTGCGCGCCGGACGCTGTATCGGAGCCTGCCTTGAATACGCAAAGCGCGTCGGGACACCGCTGATGCTCTATGTCTTCAGCGACGGGTCCGTTGCCAGCAACGGGCGCCCGGATGAATCTGCCGAGGGGCGCGGCAAAGGCGAGTGGACCGGCGACAACTCATCGACCGCCGCGTCGTTCTTTCTCGTCTACAACCCGTCTGGCGCACCTGTACTTCTTGGCGGTACGCCCGAGGTGCAATTCCAGCACCAGCAGCTCGGCCACATGCGCCCGGATGCTTCGGTTGAGACCAGCTCAAGCCCGGCCGCGAACAACGTGAACCTGTTGGTCGAGACCGTACTGCTCAACTACCTCGCTCTCCATGGCGAAGTCGGCAGCTTCCAAACGCTGTTCCCGACCCATGGCCTTGGCGGCAACCTCGACTCCTTGATCGCCTTCAACAGCATCCTGTAGCAGCGACCCACGGTACCCAACACCAACCATGCCACCGGTCCGGCTGGCTGGTTTTTTGTTCACTGGGGTACAATCTGGGCGCACTACAACAAGAAGCAATTTGCTAAAGCCGTTGCGAGGGCCCGGTCGCCACCCGCCGCCTGGCTCCAATTTCAGCATGCGCCCAACCCAACACCAATAATCAGGGAGTGGCCCGATGGACATGAACTTCGCGAACCTATGGGAACAGATTGCCGACGCCGTGCCGGAGCGCACCGCTCTTGCCCATGGGGACTGTTACCGCAGCTGGAAAGAATACGACGACCGTGCTGCGCGCATCGCCCAGTTCCTCAGCGACCAAGGACTTGGCAAAGACGCAAAAGCCGCTCTGTACAGCTACAACTCCAACGAATACTTAGAAGCCCAGTACGCCATCTTCAAGATTCGTGGCTGCCCGATCAACGTGAACTACCGCTACATGGAAGACGAGTTGATTTACCTGCTCGACAACTCGGATTCGCAAGCGGTGTTTTATCAAGGCATCTTCGCCGAGCGCATCGAGGCGATTCGCGACAAGCTTCCGGACCTGAAGGTGCTGGTCCAGATCGATGATGGCAGTGGCGCGCCTCTACTGGAAGGCGCCCACGATTTCGAGTCCATCGTTGCAGGCAACACGCCGATGCAACGCATCGAACGCGCCTACGACGACCTCTATATGCTGTACACCGGCGGCACCACCGGCATGCCGAAAGGGGTGATGTACAACAACGGGGAGATGTGTGGTGGCCTCGCCATGGGATTCGAACAGTTCGGCTTCGGCAAACCCGAGAAAATCAGCGACATCGTGGATGCGGTAAAAACGATGGACGCGGAAAACCGCAACCCGGTCTCACTCGTGGCCTGCCCGCTAATGCACGGTACCGGTGTTTGGCTTGGCGCCTTCATGCCCCACCACATGGGCGGCAAGGTGGTCACCGTACCCAACCGCAAATTCGACGCACACCTGCTGTGGGAGGCTGTACAGCGCGAAGGCGTCAATATGATCGTCATCGTTGGGGACGCCTTTGCCCGGCCCATGCTCGACGCACTCAACGAAGCCAAGGCCGCTGGCAAGCCCTACGACATCTCCTCGGTGTTCATGATCACCTCCTCCGGCGTCATGTGGACCCACGAAGTGAAACGCGGGCTGCTCGAGCACCACGACATGCTGCTGGTCGACAACCTCGGCGCCACCGAAGGCGGCATGGCCAGGTCCATCACCACCCGCGCCGATGTCAGCGAAACCGCGAAGTTCGTGATCAACGAAAACTCCAAGGTCTTCACTGACGACGGGCGCGAAGTGCAGCCTGGGTCTGGGGAGGTCGGGCGTGTTGCCAACGGCGGCTTCTGCCCCATCGGCTACTACAAAGACCCGAAGAAATCCGCCGAGACCTTCAAAGAGATTGACGGCCACCGCTACTCCTTTCCGGGCGACTATGCAACTGTAGAGCAAGACGGCACCATCAAGCTGCTGGGCCGTGGTTCCATGTGCATCAACACCATGGGGGAGAAGGTTTACCCCGAAGAGGTCGAAGAAGCCATCAAGAAACACCCGGCGGTTTACGACTGTCTGGTCGCCGGGGTCAAGGATCCAAAGTTCGGGGAACGGGTCACCGCGGTGGTATCCCTCACCAACGGGGCCCGCCTGAGCGAAGACGAACTCAACGAGTACTTGCGCGACAAGATCGCGGGCTACAAGCGGCCGAAGAACGTGTTTTTCGTTGACGAAGTTCGGCGGGCCACCAACGGCAAGGCCGATTACAAGTGGGCCAAGGCCAAGGCCGCCGAAGAGGTCGAGCGCCTGACGGCCTAGCGGTTCTCATGGAGCAAGCCGCCCCGCCCCGCTGGGTGCAGCGCGCATCCGCGCGGCTGTACAGCCGCAGCGACGGGGCGGGCTCCCCGGCCTTGCTGTGGTGCCACGGGCTCTACCACGACCATGCCTACGACGAGGCCAAAGGGCTGTACCCTCCCCTGGCGCTCACCGAGCACACCACCCTCGTCCGCCTGGACGCGCCGGGGCACGGGCGCTCCCGCCCGGCGCCAGCGGATCCAAACCGGTACAGCTGGCCGGCCCTCGCGCAAGATATGCTCGCCGCTGCCAGTGCGTGGAACCACCACAGCTTCATTGCCGGCGGCGCCTCCATGGGCGCGGCCAGTGCCCTGCACGCCGCAGTGGCGGCGCCTGAACGGATACTGGGGCTGGTGCTTGCGATTCCTCCAACTGCCTGGGGAGGCCGTCCCGTCCAAGCCGCGCGCTATCGCCAACTGGCCAGCATCCTGAACACCCGCGGCCCGGAAGCTTTCAAACGCGTGATGGCCCAAGCGCCTCTGGCGCCGGCATTTCTTGCAGACTGGGACCGGGATTTGACAGCGCTTCGCCGTGACCACTTGGAGCGCTTTGATGCCCATGGATTTGCCGCTGTGCTGGAAGGCGCGGCCCGCTCGGACCTGCCTGGCCCGATGGCGATTGCGAGCCTGCGCCAGCCGTGCCTTCTGTTGGCCTGGGTCGGCGACAGCACCCATCCGACCGAAACCGCCGAGGCCCTGCACCAAACCCTGCCGAACAGCCAGTTGCACCTGGCGAAAACCATTGACGACGTGCGCGACTGGTCCGCACTGATCGGGCGCTTCGTGCAAGACATCAAAACAACGAAGCCCTAAACCCCGAAAATCCAGCTACCTTGGGCCACGGCCATTGCCGCTGTGAACACCAAGCTCCCGGCCACCGGGCCCACTGGCCCTCAGCGCCCCGGCTCCTTCCAGACCAGGATCCGCTCTTCCCACCGGTTGAGTAAGCGGCGGGTTTCAGGCACCACCTGGCCGCGCACCGAGACACCGGCGCGGTGGACCGACTCGGGGTCGCCAGAAACCAGTGGGTGCCAGTCGGCGAGACCACGGCCCTCCGCGAGGCGCCGATAGGCACAAGTGCTCGGCAGCCAACGGTAGGTGGCCACTGCCGACGCCGTCATCTGCACACACTCGGGCACATGGCGGAGCCGGTCCGGGTAGTGGCGGCAGCGACAGCTTTCGGGGTCGAGCAAGCGGCACGCGATGTCGGTCGCGTACAGAGCTCCGGTGTCACTGTCTTCGAAGCTGTGGGTGCAGCAGCGCCCGCAGCCGTCACACAGGGCCTCCCACTCAGCGGAGGTCAGGGACCCAAGGGGCCGGGTCCAAAACGGCGGCGAATCATCCATCGTGGTCGGTGCGCCCTGCCGGCCGCGGCAAGCCATCAAGCACGCCCTCAGGCGCTGGCGGCATTTGCAAGAAGAAGCCCTGGGCCTCTATGGACTCCAGCACCCGCGCAGCGCTGACTCGGGACAACTTGCGCTCGGCTGTCAATGCCACCACCAACACGGGTCCCGGCTGCCCAAAGCGCTCGAGCAAGGCTTCAGGCACCCGGGCCAAGCCTTCTGCCTTGTCGACGTACAGGTACATCTCGGCCCGCTTTGGGCTGCGAAATACCTGGATGATCCGGGGGGCGGTCATGAGGGTGAACTCCTGGGAACCTGGACAGCGTCAGTCCAGGGGCAACACGGACTCAAGTGCACTTTTGCGCCACCCGGTGGCCAGGCGTGGCGGCATTTCACCCTCGCCCAGCTCCCGGTGCGCCACCAGGGCGTTGATCTCCTTGCTGCGCGCCAGCAACTCCTGGGGGATGTCGAGGGCTTGAGCGCAGGCGGCCACAGCGGATTTGAACTGCTTGACCTTGCTGCGCAAGGATGGCGGCAAGAGGCCACCGGACACCGGTGCCGGCTCCGCGCTGGTTTCTTCTTGTGCCGCGCTGACCAGCTCCAACAGGGTGGCGCCAAAGCGACGCACCTCGCCTCCGCCCAATTCCTGTAGGCCCGCCAGTTCAGCCAGGTTCTTTGGCCGCGCTTGGGCAATGGCCATCAATACCGGGTCTTTCAGCACAAAGCCGCGGGGCACATCGCGTTCCCGGGCCTGTAGCTCGCGCCACTCGGCCAAGCGACGCAGCACACGCCGCCCAGGTGCACCGAGCTGCGCCGCGCCGCGCACCATCTGGTAGCGAGCCTGTGGGTTCTGCCCCGCCTCCGCATCGGCCAACTGGATGGCCATTTCCTCATTGAACCACGCCTTGTGGCCACGCGCCTCCAGCCGTTCTTGCAGGTGCTCGTACAGCGGCACAAGGTAGCGCACATCCAGCGCTGCGTAGCGCTTCTGCGCCGCACTCAGCGGGCGCGCCAACCAGTCCGACCGGGTTTCGTCCTTGGGGATGTCCACCCCCAAGGCTGCGGCCAACAACTTTTGGTAGCCCAGCGAAAACCCGTATCCAGAGAACGCAGCCGCAAGTTGGGTGTCGAACAGCGGTTGTGGGACCTCCCCTGTAAGGCAGCGGAACACGTCAAGGTCTTCGCTGCACGAATGGAGCACCTTCACTCCACTGCTGCGCCACAGCTGCACCAGACCCGGCCGCGGGTCGAATGCCAACGGATCGATCAACAGCTCCTGCTGGCCATCAGAAAGCTGCACCAGCGCGGGC
>DHQM01000142.1 GCA_002408105.1 Gammaproteobacteria bacterium UBA5338
CGCCTTGCTCTTGCTTGGTCAGCGAACAACGCCGCGGTCAGGGTCCAGCTTCGGCTGTAGGTCCACATCAACAGGAAAGCCGCACCCGCGGCAGAGCCGTAGGTCAGCCAGCCACTGATGGGCACCGGGGCGAGCTCGCGCCGCAACACCCGCAACGGAGCCAGTCGGTGCAAGCGCACCATGGGGGGGACCGCAAAGCCGAGCAAACACACCATGCCGGTAAAGGCGCCAAGCATGAGCGGCATCCACCCAGGCGCCGGCAGCCGGCTCGGAAGGTAATTGGCGAGCAGTGCCGCGAACCCAGCCTGAACCAGACCACCAAGCAACAGGCCGAGCCCAATGGAAAGCAGTGCCACAGCGCCGAGTAGCCCCAGGTACAACCGGAGCACCCGCGACGAGGTCGCGCCAAAGGTTTTCATGATCGCCACATCGTTCAGTTGGTTCTCGCTGAAACGCCGCCCCGCCAATGCCACGGCAACCCCGGCAAGCAACACACCCAGGGATCCGCCAAGCAGCAAAAAACGCTCGGCGCGACCGATCGCGTCTGCCACTTCCGGACGGCCTTCTTCCAACCCGACCCAGCGGTGCACGGCTTCAAGCTTGGGTGCGAGCCAGGCATCGAATTCGGCAAGGTTCTGGGGCTCGCCCGCGACAAAGTAGCGGTATTCGATTCGGCTCCCTGGCTGGACGAGCCCGGAGGCTTCGAGATCGTCGAGCGCCATCATGGCGCGGGGCCCGAGGCTGAGGTACCCACCCCCCAACTGGGGTTCAGTCACCAGCACGCGTGTCACCTCGAGCGATCGCGCACCGATCTGCAAGGGCTCTCCGATGCCGACGCCAAGTGCACCAAGCACCCGGGATTCAACCCAGATACTGCCGGGGGCGGGGCCTTCCGACACCGCCGAGTCGGCCCCAAACGCAGCATCTGCAACGCGCAAGCTGCCTTTGAGCGGGTATGCGGAGTCCACCGCGTGCACCGAGACGAGCAACATTCGGTCGCCCGCCATGGCCATCGAAGGCGTACGTACGCTCCTGGAAACCGAAAGCCCAAAGCGGCTGGCGGCGGCGAGCCAGTCTTGCGAAACCGGATCGGGTGCCGTGAGGATGCGGTCGCCACCAATAAACGCAGTGGACTCGGTGAGAATCGCCTGCTGCAGGCGATCAACAAACAGCGCAATGCCACTCACTGTGGCAACCGCGACCGTGAGCCCCAGCACCAACAGGTTTAACTCTCCAGAGCGCAGATGGCGTCCCAGCAGGCGCAGCACCAGGCGCATCGGTCAGCCCACCTCGGTCGGCCCGACCAGCCGCCCGCCGGCAAGCTCAATGCGCCGGGTGCACCGCTGGGCCAAAACATCATCGTGGGTCACCAGCACCAGTGTGGTGCCAGCATCGCGGTTCAAATCGAACATCAACTCCACCACCTTCGCGCCCGTGTGGGTGTCCAGGTTGCCGGTGGGCTCATCGGCGAACAGGACCTTGGGCTCACACGCGAAGGCCCGGGCCAGGGCCACACGCTGCTGCTCTCCCCCGCTCAGCTGGCGCGGGTAGTGGTGCATTCGATCCCCGAGACCCACCCTGTCGAGCAAGGACTCGGCGGTGGCGCGGGGGGCCGCCTTCCCGGTCAACTCCCTGGGCAGCATGACGTTCTCAAGCGCGGTGAGTCCAGGCAGCAACTGAAATGACTGAAACACGAAGCCCACCTTGGCCCCACGCAGCTCCGCCCGTTGTTCTTCATCGAGTGCTGTCAGGTCAGCGCCATCGAGCGAGATGCTGCCACTGCTGGCCTCGTCCAGCCCCGCGAGCAAACCCAGCAACGTCGATTTGCCAGAGCCCGACATGCCCACCACCGCCAACGACTGACCCGCTCCGACCTCGAAGGTCACGTCGTCCAGAATGGTCAGGTCACCCGCGCTGGTGGAAACCACCTTGCATAGGTTGCTGCAGGCCAAGATCGGCGGATTCGACCTGAGGATATCGGGCATGATTGACAGCTTCCAAGTCGCACAGAACAATGCACATATGTGCAGTAATTGGATCAAGGCTATGGGCGGACGCGGCAACCGACCAACCGGTGGTTTCGACCGCCATCGACGCACACTGTTTCAATGGGCCGCAGTCGCTGCGTTGCTGCTGGGCAACCAGCTCTCCGCGGCAGCGCAACCACCGCCAGTGCTGGTCCTTGGAGACAGCATCAGTGCGGCGTACGGCATCGCCATGGAGCAAGGCTGGGTGGAACTGCTGCGGAAAAAATTGCACGCCGAAGGCTACCCAACTCCGGTCGTCAACGCCAGCATCAGCGGCGAGACCACCAGCGGGGGACTGCGCAGGCTGCCCAATCTGCTGGACCGGCACCAACCAGGGCTCGTCATCCTGGAACTGGGGGGGAACGATGGGCTGCGCGGGTTTCCACTCGCCGACATCAAAGCCAACCTGCAGCGAATGATCGAACTCGCACAGGAATCCGGAGCCGAGGTGCTGCTGTTGGGCATGCGCATTCCACCTAACTATGGGCCCGCATACACCGAACCTTTTTTCGCTCAGTACCAGCAACTGGCGCTCACCCACGACCTCAGGCTTGTTCCGTTCTTTCTGGATGGCATCGCCGGAGATGCCACGCTGATGCAGCGCGACGGCATTCACCCCACCGCCGAGGCCCAGCCGCTGCTGCTTGCCCACATCTGGCCCGCATTGCGGGGCCTGCTCAGCGCCACCGACGCCCAGACCGAAATCCACCCGTGACCGTTCCGCCGTCTGGGCCATGCGAACGCAAGATTCTCCATGTGGATATGGACGCATTTTTTGCCGCGGTGGAGCAGCGCGACCACCCGGAACTTCGAGGGCGCCCGTTGGTGGTCGGAGGGGACCCACGCAGCCGCGGAGTGGTCGCCACTTGCAGCTACGAAGCCCGCGCCTATGGCATCCGCTCGGCAATGCCCGCCGCCCATGCGGCACGCCTTTGCCCCGGAGCCGTCTTCATTCGCCCCCGGTTCGCCGCCTACCGGGAGGCATCAGAACAGGTCATGCAGATCCTGCGGGCAGTCTCACCCATGGTCGAGCCACTGGCCTTAGACGAAGCCTACATCGACGTCACCGAACAAGCCGCAGCCCAGGGCGGAGCTGTCCGCCTGGCGCGACGCGTGCGCAAGGCCATCCATGACGCCATAGGACTCACGGCATCCGCCGGGGTCTCCTACAACAAGCTGTTTGCAAAGTATGCGTCCGACCTGAACAAGCCGGACGGGCTCCACTGGGTACTGCCCTCGGAAGGACCGGACCTGGCCAAACGCATGCGGGTCGAGCAGTTTTTCGGCATCGGAACGGTCACCCGGGCCAAGTTGAATCGGCTCGGCATCCATACCGGCGCGGACCTGTTACAGGCCGATCCGAGCTGGCTTGCCGGTCACCTGGGCGCCGCGCGGGCACAGCAACTGCAGCGCATGTCTGCTGGCATCGACCCGCGAGCCGTGGT
>DHQM01000037.1:0-560 GCA_002408105.1 Gammaproteobacteria bacterium UBA5338
CGAGGGCGTGGTCTTTGCTCCGCCTGGTGCACCAGGCGGCGTTCGAGGGCGTGGTCTTTGATGGCGGCAGATCGGCCCATCAGCGGCCACGGTGGTACGGGTGGTTGCGCAGCATGGAGTAGGCCCGGTAGAGCTGCTCGGTGACCAGAATGCGCACCAGTGGGTGTGGCAGGGTCAGGGGCGACAGCGACCAGCGCTCGCTGGCAAGGTCGGTGACTGCCGGATCCAGCCCTTCCGGTCCGCCGACGACAAACGCGCGCGGTTGCCCGTCCGCCTCCCACGCCTCGAGGCGGGCAGCCAGTTCGGCCGTGGTCCAGGCGCGCCCCTTGATCTCCAGGGTGACTGGACGCTCTCGGGGGCGCAGCGCTGCGCGAATGCGCTCGCCCTCAAGTGCTCGGGCGCGGGCGGCAGATCCGCCGCTCGCGCGCCCGGCAAGGGGCAGTTCGGTGCAGCTCCACTGGCAGAAAGCGCCCATGCGCTTGGCGTAATCTCGGTAGCCCGACTCCACCCAGGGCGGCATGCGCTGCCCCATACACAGCAGGCGCAGGTGCAACACTGCA
>DHQM01000037.1:731-7036 GCA_002408105.1 Gammaproteobacteria bacterium UBA5338
GGTCAGTCGGAGTGGGTTGGAGCCACGGGACTGCGCCACAGGCGCTCGAGGTCGAAGTGGTCCCGGGTGTCGGCGAGCATGATGTGGGTGACCACATCGCCATGGTCGACCAATACCCACTCTCCCGTGTCCGTGCCTTCGACCCCGAGCGGCTGCAGGCCGGCGGCTTTGGTGGCGCCAAGCAGGTGGTCGGATAGGGCCTTGGCGTGGCGCGGTGAGGTCGCGGTGGCAATCACCATGAAGTCGGTGACATTGGTGAGGGTGGCCACCGGCAGACAGGTCACATCGGTGGCTTTGTGTTCCTCCAGGGTGTGCAAGACGAGGTCTCGCAATGACTCACTGTTCATGGCTGCGCCTGGGGGCCTCCGGTGGGTTGGGTGTGTACAAGCCGAGTTCGAGAATGCGCTGCTCTACTGCAGCGGGCAGCAGGTACCGGGGTGAACGTCCGGCGGCGACTTGCGCTCGGATGTCGGTCGATGAAATTTCCAGCAGCCGTGCTTCCAAGTGCAGCACATGGCCATGGTTTGTGGCCAGCAGGGCCTCGATTGAGGGCGCCTGGTGGGCCTGCTCCCACCGCGCAAGGCCAGGTGGCGGGGCCTGAACGCTGCCGGGTCGCTGCACCACCACCAGGTGGCCCAGATCCAGCAGCGTTTGCCAGCGGTGCCAGGACTCCAGGTGTCGATAGGCGTCTTGACCGAGCACCATCACCAGACAGGGTGCATCGCCAAATTCGTCTCGCAGCGAGGCGAGGGTGTCGATGCTGTAGGTGGGCCCCGGGCGCGACAGGTCTCGCTCGTCACACACCAAGGCGGATTGTCCTTCCAGGGCCGCGCGGAGCAGGCCCACACGAACCGGCGCGGGGCTGGCCGGTTCACCGCGGTGGTACGGGGATGCGCAAGGCACCAGGTGCATCCGGTCGAGTCCCAGGCGTTCGCGGACTTCATAGGCCATGCGCAGGTGCCCGAAGTGGACCGGGTCGAAGGTGCCGCCCAAAAACCCGATGCGCAGCGGGCGGGGGCTAGCGGCGGATTTGTCCGTCACCGAGCACAATGTACTTTTGGGTGGTCAGGCCCTCCAAGCCAACGGGGCCTCGCACGTGCAGCTTGTTGGTCGAGATGCCTATTTCGGCGCCGAGACCGTACTCGAACCCGTCTGCAAACCGGGTTGAAGCGTTGACCATCACTGAGCTCGAGTCGACCGCGCGCAAAAACTGCCGCGCTTTTCCAAGGTGCTCGGTGACGATGGCGTCGGTGTGGCCCGAGCCCCAGTGGTTGATGTGGTCGATGGCGGCATCGATGCCATCGACCACACGGATCGACAGCACCGGCGCCAGGTATTCGGTCGCCCAGTCCGCCTCTGTGGCAGGCTGACAGTCGACGAGGTCACGGGTGGCGGGGCAGCCCCGCAATTCAACGCCGTGGTCAAGGTAGGCTTGCGCGAGGGGGGGCAGCAGCTCAGCGGCACGGGTCCGCGCGATCAAGAGTGTTTCCATCGCGTTGCACACCCCGTACCTGTGGGTTTTTGCATTCACTGCAATGGCGATGGCCTTGTCTGGGTCTGCGTCGTCGTCGATGTACAGGTGGCAGATCCCGTCGAGGTGTTTGATGACTGGTACCCGCGCCTCGCGGGCAATGCGTTCGATCAGGCCTTTTCCGCCCCGGGGGATGACCACGTCGATCTGGTCCTGCATGGTGATCAGATGACCGACGGCTGCGCGGTCGGTGGTACCGATGACCTGTACCGCATCCTCGGGGAGGCCAGCGCTTTTCAGGCCATGGGTGATGGCGCTGGCGATGGCGCTGTTGGAGTGGAAGGCTTCCGAGCCGCCCCGCAACACCGCAGCGTTGCCGGACTTCAGGCACAGGCTCGCAGCGTCAGCGGTGACGTTGGGTCTTGATTCGTAAATGATGCCGATGACGCCCAGAGGAACCCGCATGCGGCCGAGTTGAATGCCGCTCGGCAGGGTACGCATGCCGTCGATGGCACCAACCGGGTCATCAAGGGCTGCAACCTGTTGCAGCCCTGCCACCATTGCATCGATGCGGTCCTCGTCCAGGGCAAGGCGGTCGAGCAGCGCCGGATCAATCCCTTTGGCGCGCCCGGCCTCGAGGTCGCGGGCGTTGGCGGCGAGCAGTGCTTCCCGCTCGGTGAGGAGCCGCTCGGCCATGGCCAGCAGGGCGCTGTTCTTCGCTGCTGTCGAGGCGTCGCTGAGGCTGCGGGCGGCTTGGCGTGCTCTGGCGCCAAGGTCTCGCATGTATGCTTCGATGGATTGGGTCATCTCGAACGCTGGCTGGGGTCGGGTGGGTCGCGGCGGCGTCGTCCATCGCGAAAGTCGGTATTGTACCCGAGACAGTCGCGCCTGCGCTGACTCAGCGTCTCGGCGATAGAATGTCGGACCCACCCCCAAGCCTGTTGCAAGGATTTTCCCGATCGAAGCCTATCTGCAATACCTCGCCACCCACCCTTTTTGGGTTGCTGCCTCGATCCTGGTAATTTCCCTGGCTGAATCCTTGGCGGTGGTGGGGATCTTCGTTCCCGGCGTGGTGCTTTTGTTTGGTGTCACCGCCGTTGCCGGCAGTGGCGTTCTGGGTCCGTGGACCACCTTGGCTGTGGGCTTCGTTGGCGCGGTCATCGGCGATGCCTTGAGTTACTGGATCGGCCGTTACCTGCATGACGATGTCCGTCGGTTGGGGCCTTTCGCGCGCCACCCGCAATGGATTGACAACGGCGAGCGATTCTTCGAGCGCCACGGCGGAAAGAGCATTTTTCTGGGCCGGTTCGTTGGCCCCATTCGCCCGTTCATTCCAATGGTCGCGGGCATGCTGGACATGTCCTGGCGCCGTTTTTTGTTCACCAACCTAATCTCGGCGTTGGTGTGGGCGCCAGCCTACCTGCTGCCGGGGTACTTACTGGGAGCTTCGCTGCGCCTCGAGGCAGACGCCATGACCCGCCTGCTGCAGTTGGCTGGGGGAGCACTGCTCGGTGGATGGATGGCGCTGTGGTTGCTGCGTCAGGCGCACCTGTGGCTGAGTCCAGGGGGGGGTGGGTATGCGTGGGTGCAGCGACGCGCATCGCGCTTTCCCATGTGCACGGCGCTGTGGCGGGCCGCTGGCTGGCGCAATGACCCAGCTGGTTTTCCCCTCGCCGGGCTCGTGCTCGCGGGGGTGCTTCTGGTCGGGGCTGTGCTTGCCCTGGTTGCCAACCGATTTGCTTTTACTCCGGTACCGGTTTGGCTGAATGCGACTGACGCACCCGGTGTCGACCCGTTTCTGAGCGTCCTCGCTGCGGGTGCAACGCCCATTGGTTGGCAGGCGGCCTTGGTGTGGACGGCGTTGGTGCTGGCGCTGCGCGGAGCAACAACCGCTGCCGGCATCTCAGTGGTCTTGGTGCTCGGGATCGGGCTCGCGCACTGGTTATTGGGTGCCAATCCCTTGCTCTTGGTGACGCTGGGTTTGGGCTGGATGGGCTACCTCGGAGCCCAGAGGTTGTGGGTCGGTGACCGTTGGATGGTGTACAGCGGGGTTGCCGCCGGGCTCACCGCAATGGGCGTGGCGCGGCTGTATCTGGACAACCAGGATTGGGCCCATGGCGCAGTCATGACTCTGGGCGGTTTGCTGGTGGTGCAGGTTCTGGTGCTGTGGCACCACTCCAGGCACCTCGAGCTGCACCCAGGGAGTGGACTGAAACGACAGGATTGGGTTTGGCTGGGCGGCGTTGTTGTTTGCACCGGCCTCGGGGCTTTGGCGGCGATACTGGGCATGGTGACCCATACTTAGACGGACTGGCGTCTGGCAGGTCGCGACGCCTCAAGCGCCTCAGCCACTGAATCACCAAGCCATGAATCCCTTTGTCGTCGCTCTGCTGTTCATCCTCAACATCAGCCTATTGCTGTTGGTTGCGCTTGTCCTGTGCCTGTTGCAGATGCGACGCCTGCGCCAGGCGCTGACGGCTCGCCGGTCGAAAACCCGCGTGCGAGCTGAGGCTTCCGCTGCGGTTTGGCGAGAGCAGCTTGAGGAAGAAATGGCGACCACCAAACAGGAATTGCGGCGCCTGCAGGCTGCGCCGGAGGCGACGGTTGATATGTCGGAGAAGGTGCTTCAGCTGCGCCTCGTGTACCTGCGCGCAGAACTCAACCGGGCGGCGGCGGGCAGCGATGCGGCAGCTTGGGAGCGGCTGCACCGTGACCTTGGCGGCTTCCTCACGGCTGCGCTTCGCCGCGAGGATGTTGAGCAAGCCTGCGCTGAAGTAGCGCTGCTGCGTGGGCAACTGGCAACCGAGCGGACGCGGGTTTCCAATCTTGAAACTTTTCGCAACCGGTTTCTCAGCATGCAGGAGCGTTGGAAAGCCGCCAAACTGGAATCCCTGGACTACTACCGCAAACTCAACGCTTTGACCGAAGCGGGCGAGATCAGCGGTGAGGGCGCGGCGCTGATTCAAGACCTCGGCCAGGTCAACCAGTCGGTCGATGCAATGATGAGCGCGCTACCGGCGCCAAAGGCGGACACCGCGGCCATTTCGTATGAGGAACTGGAACAACTTCAGCGGGCGTTGGATGCGAAGGAAGCCGAAGTATTGCACCAAGAGCAACGCCTGACGGAACTTTCGTCGTTGCGCGCCGACTTGGAGCGCGTGACCGACAGCCTAAGGCGCCAGATCGAAGAAGCCAATCAGCGCTCGGCGGTGCTGCAGGCGCTGTTGAGCGAGGCCCAGGAAAAGGTCGCGGAAAACGCCTCTCTCCAGGCGATGGTGACGCGCTTCACCACTGAGACCCGAGACCTGATGGTGTGTCTGCAAACCCTCGAAAACGAGAATGGCGAGTTGCGGTCTGCCTTGCAGCAGGCGCAGCGAATGTCCCCGGCTTCTGTAGGCGAGCGTCTAAGCGCGGCGCAAGAGGTCGCTCGTTTGGCCGAATTGGAACAGCGTTTTCTGGCGGTCGACGGGGTCAACAACTGGTTGATCGACGAGGTCGACGCCTTGGCTCGGTCGTTACGGGCCACAGAGCCACGCCTTGCGGCGCGTCTTGCGGCGCTGTGTGACCAGGCCCTTGCAGAGGGGGCGGCACCTGATGGCCCTGGCCACTCGGAGGCGGCAGGTGCCTCAGGTGCAGGGTCGTCACTCCTCAATGACCTCCGGGCACGCGTCCAAGACCCCGAGCTGGTCGCTGACCTGGAGCGCGAAATAACCAACCTGCGCCAACGCGTGCAGGCGACGCATCTGGCGCTGGAGACGGAGCGGGCGGCGGCAGCGCGCGCAGCCACAGAGCATGAAGCCACACAAAAGGAGGTGGAACAGCTTGTCGCCCAGTTTACGGCAGAAAGCAAAGACATGATGGCGGTCATCCATCGGCTCGAAGCGGAAAATGCCGAATTGCAGCACGACCGCTCAGCCTGATTGCGCCGAGTGGGCGGACGCCAGCTCGGGATAGCGCAAGCGCCTCTGCGGCTGGGCGATCGCGGTGCGCAATTCTTCATTGAGTGCCAGTCCGAGGTCGTGGGGGTGGATGCCGATCCGCAACGGCCTGTGAGGGCCCCAGGCCCACTGGTTGATGCGGTTGAACCCGCGCAAAAACCAGGTGTCGGGTCTGCGTTTGGCTTCAAAACCCAGTAAGGGCAAGGACCAAAAGCGCGCTGTTTGCGCGTCGTAGACTCCCCGCAGGTATTCATAGTAGCGAAACGGTAGCCTGTGCAGTGCCCGTCGGGGCACTGTCCCCATCGCCCATGCGGGTGGCACATAGAGTTGCGGCGGCTCAAGCCCTTGAGCTTCAAACCAGTGGTGACACCGGCGCATCAAAGCCATTGCACTGCTCGACTCCATCGCCAGGTGTTCGGCGCAGTCTGCCGAGAGCAACTTCGAATGGACCTGGTGGTACAGCCCTGAGATCCGATCGGCTCGGTGGCTCCAACCGTGTCCCGCGAGCGGGTGGCCGGCGTTCTGCCAGCGGCGCAACTGGTCAATGCCGGCGCTGCTCCAGCCGCGTCCGGGCACCACCAGCAGGGTGACCGGGCCCGCACCGGTAGCGTGTAGAAGGTCCATCAGCTCATCCACCTGCGGCAATGTTTCTTCCATGACGTCGTGGATTGACACCAACACGGGTCGGGCGAGCATGGGGTAAAACCGCTTAGGGTGTGGAGCGCGCGACGCTGTGCAGCGTGCTGAGCCAGGCTTCGAGGGTGCGCTGGTTCATTTGCTGCGCCGCATTCTGGGCGCGCTCGGCCTTGGCGCACCGTTCCTCGGCGGTCAGCGCTGTGATGCGGCGCAGTGCATCGGCCAGGGTGTCCTCTGGCGAAAAGGCGTACACCCCGGCG
>DHQM01000037.1:7260-17424 GCA_002408105.1 Gammaproteobacteria bacterium UBA5338
CGCGTCCCCCCCGGCCGCGAGTTCGGGCCAGTCGACAATCCCGCAACGTGCGGAAACCAGCGGCACCCGCGCCCGTGACATGGCCTCGAGAGCCACAGTGCCGAAGGCCTCGATGTCCGAAGGCAGGACCAGAAGATCGCAGCGGTCCAGTGCACTGAGTACGCCGTGGCGTGGCTGCCAGCCACGGTAGATAAAATTCCGAACCTCAGCATCGGCCTGGCACACCTCATGGCGCAAGGGCCCGTCTCCGATGACCTCGAAAACCACTTGGGGAAGTGCTTTGGCGGCGGCGATGACGCGGTCGATGCGCTTCTCGCCCGCGAGCCGGCCGACAAACAGCACCCGTTCGACTTGTGGACGGCAGGGCACCTGCGGGGTGGCCAGAAACTCGCTCGGCAGCAAGGTGCCGAGCAGACGGGCACGTTTTGCCCCCAGGCTGCGCGCCGCGGCAACCATGGACTCGGAATTGCCAATCACTGTGTGCGCGCTCTGCACCAGCTGCCGGTCGAGGCTTGCCATGAACCGGCGGCTGATTCCGCCAACCCAGCGGTTCCAGTACAACTCGGTCAACTGGTCGTAGAGGGTATGCAGCCCGAAGATCACTGGCACCTGCATGCGCTTGGCGAAGCTTCTTCCCATCAGCCCATAGGGCCCAGGAGATGCCACAATCAGCACGTCCGGTCGCACTTTTCTCAGCCGTCGATGCACCTCAATCGGTGAGGGCATGCTCAATTTTTGGGTGTGGTCCCCGGGGAGTGGGACCGACATCCAGTGGCGGATGTCTTGGTCCGAGTCGTCCGGGCTCAACAACAGCACTTCATCAAGATGAGGACGCAATTGGGCGGCCAGGTCGCTGTAATAGGTGCCCACGCCGTTGCGACCAGGCGCTGCGTCACAAAGGATTGCAACGCGTCTGGCAGCGGCTGCAGGAGGCGTGATGCTGCCGGTGGTTCGAGAAGTCAGGGGCTGGTGTGCGCTGGAGGGGCTAGGCATGGGCGTCTTGCAGGTCGGTCGTGGCAGGTCCGGCAACCAGGCATTGGCGCCGAAGGCGCGGATACACTGCGGCGAAGCGCGATGTCAGCATGGCTTCTGTGAGCCCATAGTCCGTTGCCGCATGTCGGTGTGTTGAGCGGTGCTCCCTGGATTTGGAGTCGAGCGCATGCAAGCGTGTCTCGAAACTCGGGTCGGCGGCCAATCCGAAATGCCGGTACACCGCCATGACCGTTCCTTCGAGGGTGTCTTTGAGCTGGGTGTCGGCGACCACCAGCACGCGGTCGGGTGCGCGTTCCGTGGCTGCGGCCAAGTGGTCGTAGTAGAACACAAAGCGCTCAATGATGGGCTCGACATCACCGAGGTCATCCCAGCGGTTGCAAAACCAGCGCATGCCAATGTCCAGCGCGCTCAGTTGCGAGGGGACGGTTTCCACCGGGTCCCGAACGCAGCACACAAAACGTCCGTCTTCGAACCGCGTCGTCAACGCATCGATCATGCCGGCGAAAGCCGCGTTCTTTGAGAGGAATGTTTTGTCGCCATGCACGTACAGGTGGCGCTGTATCAGGCGCTGGTAAAAGTCCATCAGGCGCTGGCGTTGGCGTGGTGGGTAGTGCGTGTCGAAATACGCCAGGTCCCAGACCCAGCGGGCAAACGGAAAGGGCGCGATCAAAATGAAGCAAGCCAAGGCTGGAGTCAGGGCGAAGTAGTCTTCCTCGGGAGCACTCAGACGCACCGGGTGGACCGCTGCGAGGTCGCCTTGCAGGCGGTCTTCGGCCCAGCGCAACAGGCGGGCACCCGGTGCACCCAGGCGTCGGTCGATCCAGGCGAGCCCAAGCACCAACTTGCGCTCGGTGACCGAGGGTGCCAGCAAACACTCCCAAGTGCTGAAGGTGGTGAATTGCGGATCGTCGGACAGAACGTTGTGGAGAAAGGTGGTGCCGCTGCGAGGAACACCCAGGATGAACACGGGCTTGCGAATGGGAACTCGGCGGTAGCCTCGAAACAGCAGTTCATCGAGCAAGAAGCCGCACCAGTGGACCAACTGCAGGAGCACGAAGCCGGGTACGAACAGCAGGGCGATCAGTAGTCGGCGGGGTGAGCGGGTGGCGATGCTGGCTTTTGGCGGCCAGAGTGAGCGCAGAGCAAGCCACCAGGACCGCGCAAGAAATTGCAGAAAGAGAATACCCAAGGCCGTCGCTTCGCGTTGCTCAGCACGGCGCCATGGTGCCGGCGGACCCCTTGAGCGTCAACCGGCACCATTTGACTTGCGGCGGTGGGTCAGCGCTTGGCGATCACCCACACGGCGTGGATGATGCCGGGAATGTAACCGAGCAGGGTGAGCAGAATGTTGAGCCAAAAGGCCCCGCCGAGGCCCACTTGCAGAAAGACGCCAAGCGGTGGCAGTAAAATCGCGCAGATGATGCGAATGAGATCCATGGTTTTCTCCTGGCCTGATGGACTCTCCTTGGAGACCGAAAATCCGCCGAAGTTCCCGGTGGGTGGACGCGCCAACCTGTCGTGTCGACCTAACTAGTCGATGCGGATGCGGTGGTGGCGCTGCCCTGCGCCCGCGGCCTTTGGAATTTCGACGTGCAAGATTCCATTTCGGTAGCTGGCCTTCGCACCCTCTGGCTGCACGGCAGCCGGTAAGGAAATGGAGCGCACAAAGCGCCCGTACGCGCGCTCAGTCAGCCAATATGCGCCTTCTCGGCGCTGGTTGCTGTAGTGTCTTTCTCCCGCGATGCGCAGCTGTTGACCGTCGATCGAAAGGTCGAAATCCCCCGGGTCCATCCCCGGTACCTCAATGTCCAGTTCCAGCTGGTCGCCCACCTCAACGACGTCGGCACTGAGTAGGCTCCAGTGGTTTCGCGCTGGCTGTTGCTGCAGGTCCGGCGAGTGGTCATCTGAGGTGAATTCGGTCAATGCCTCACCAGCCCGGGACCACAGGTGGCGCCAACCGGTGGCCAACTGCTCCCAGGAGTCGGTCAGGGCGCGGCGAAGGCGGTGCAGAGGTCGGTCGTTCATCGGTCATCCCCCATTCATGGGCCTGGTGTGTCGCCTGGGTTGCCGTTGGTCACTGCACGGTGCTGTCAATCGGGACTTTGCGTGGTGCTGTTTTTGCCAATTTTGGAATCAACACGGTGAGGATTCCATTTTCACAGTGCGCCTTGATGTTGGCAGTATCGGCGTTTTTTGGCAGTACAAAGCCCCGCTTGAGGTGGCCGGTGCGCAGCTCTTTGCGCAAGGTTTTGGCTGACGCTCCGGCTCCCGTGGTTGGCTTGTTTCCATCGGCCTCGGGTGCCGTGCGGTCTGCGACAACGGTCAACAGTCCTCGTTCTGTGGTGATGTCGATGCAGTTTGAAGCGATGCCTGGTACTTCGACCAAAATCTGAAAGCTGAGCTCGTCTTCAAACACGTCCGCTGGTGGCGTCCACACGCAGGCTGCCCCATTGGGTGCTGCGCTCGCATGGGGGGTGCGGGGGACTGGGTAGGGCTGGGCCCTGTGCTCGGGTGAGCGGCGAATCACGATGTGGTGCATGGCAGCCTCCTGGAGCCCCGGCAGGGGCAACTGTTGCGTCAAACTATGCAACCGTATTTAGGGGAGCATTCGCCAAAATCAAGGGGGTGGATGGAGCGAGCTGCGCTTCGCGACTGGAGGCGCCTGGGCCCGGAAAGTTTCAGCTGCGCCCGCGGTTGATGGCGCGGTAGCCGATGTCGCGTCGGTGGAACTCGCCCCGCCAGCCGATCGTAGCCACCTGGGCGTATGCCCGTGCCTGGGCGTCGGCTACGGTTTCGCCGAGGGCTGTTACGCACAGGACGCGTCCGCCCTGCGTCACCACTTCGCCGTTGTGCAGGCGGGTGCCGGCGTGGAACACCTTGCACCCTTCCATGGTGGCCTCGAGGCCCGAGATGGTATCCCCCTGGGCATATGCGCCGGGATAGCCGCCAGCAGCCATGACCACCCCCAAGGCAGGGCGCGGATCCCAGTCGCAGCCGTGCTCGTCGAGTCGGCCCTCGACCGCAGCTTTGCACAGCACAAACAGGTCACTTTGCATGCGCATTAGAATGGGCTGGGTTTCGGGGTCGCCGAGCCGGCAGTTGAACTCCAACACTTTCGGTGTACCGTTCGCGCCGATCATCAGGCCGGCATAGAGAAAGCCGGTGTAGCGGCGCCCCTCGCTGGCCATGCCGGCGACGGTGGGGCGGATGACTTCATCGAGAACGCGGGCGTGAATCTCCGGGGTCAGCACTGGGGCCGGAGAGTACGCGCCCATGCCACCGGTGTTGGGGCCTTGGTCGCCGTCGTCCCGCGCCTTGTGGTCTTGCGATGACGCCAGCGAAAGAATGTGATCGCCGTCCACCATGACAATAAAACTGGCTTCCTCCCCGACGAGAAACTCTTCGATCACAATCCGGTGGCCGGCATCGCCGAATCGATTGCCCGCCAGCATGTCCTGAACCGCAGCGGCGGCCTGGTCGTGGGTGGTGGCGATGATCACGCCTTTGCCGGCCGCCAGGCCATCGGCTTTGACGACGATGGGGACCGGCTGGTCGGCCAGGTAGGCAAGTGCCGGTTCGACTTCTGTAAAGCTGCGGTAGGCGGCAGTCGGGATGCGATGTCGGGCGAGAAAGTCCTTGCTGAAGCTCTTGGATGCCTCAAGTACGGCAGCGGCTTGGCGTGGCCCGAAGCAGGCCAGCCCTGCGTCGAGAAATGCATCCACCACGCCCGCCGCCAGCGGTGCTTCTGGGCCCACCAGGGTGAGGCCGATGCCGGTCTGTTGGGCGAACTCGGTGAGCGCCTGTGCGTTCAACGGATTGATCGGTACGTTCTCGACCCGCGGCTCCCGGGCGGTGCCGGCATTTCCCGGTGCAACCCATACTTTTTCGACCCGCGGGGACTGGGCCAGCTTCCACGCCAGCGCATGCTCGCGGCCGCCGCCGCCGAGTACCAAGACCTGTTGTGGCTGCATCGATTGGACTCCTCGCTGTTGGTGTTTCTATCGCCTGGCCGTCAGTGGCGAAAGTGGCGCATGCCGGTAAAGACCATGGCCATCCCGGCTTCATTGGCTGCCTGGATGACCTCGGCATCCCGCACCGAACCTCCGGGCTGGATCACCGCGTGGATGCCAGCTTCGGCGGCGGCATCGATGCCATCTCGGAACGGAAAGAACGCATCGGACGCCATCACGGCGCCCGCGACTTCCAGTCCCTCGTCGGTTGCTTTGATGTTGGCGATGCGCGCGCTGTACAGGCGGCTCATCTGGCCTGCTCCAATCCCAATGGTGCGTAGGCCCCGGGTGTAGACAATGGCATTGGATTTGACCCATTTGGCCACGGTCCAGGCAAACAGCAAATCGGCTAGCTCGGCTTCGGATGGTGCGCGGTCCGTGACCGTGCGCAAGTCCGCAGGGCCGATGGACCCAAGGTCAAGGTCTTGCACCAACAGGCCGCCAGCGACTCGCTTGTAGTCCCAGCTTGGCGAGGGTGCGTTGCAGTGTCCGGTTGCCAACACGCGCAGGTTGGGTTTGTCGGCCAGGACCCTGGCGGCCTCGGGTGTGACCTGTGGCGCAATCAGGACCTCAACGAACTGTCGGTCGACGATGGCCTGGGCCGTCTCACCATCAAGCGGACGGTTGAATGCAATGATGCCACCAAAGGCCGATGTGGGATCAGTGGCGTAAGCCGATTCATATGCTTCGGCGATGTCGGGCGCAGTGGCGACGCCGCACGGGTTGGCGTGCTTGACGATGACACAGGCCGGTGATTCGAATGCGTTCACACAGCCAAGGGCGGCGTCGCCGTCGGCGACATTGTTGAACGATAGGGCCTTGCCTTGAAGCTTGGTTGCGGTGGCAAGGCTGGGTTCCTGGCCGTTGGGCTCCCGGTAGAAAGCTGCCCGCTGGTGGGGGTTTTCGCCATAGCGCATGTCTTCGATCTTATCGAACCGCAGTTGTAAGACGCCTGGAAAGGAACTTGCGTCCGGCGTCTGTTCGGATTGGGGTTCGGGTTCAGCAAGGTAGGCGGCAATGGCGCTGTCGTACTGGGCCGTGTGGGCAAAGGCTTCCCGGGCCAGGCGAGCGCGGGTGGCTGCCTCGATCCGGGCGCCGGACGCGTCGAGCTCGTCAGCCAGGGCAGCGTATGCCCCTGGGTTGACCACCACGGTGACGTCCCGGTGATTCTTGGCGGCCGCGCGAATCATCGTCGGCCCCCCGATGTCGATTTGCTCAATGGCCTCTTCGAGCGTACAGCCGGGCTTCGCGACGGTGTCGGCGAACGGGTACAGGTTGACCACCACCAGGTCGATCAATTCGATGCCGTGCTCTCGGGCGACCCCGTCGTCCTGGCCGCGGCGGGCAAGGATGCCCCCATGCACCCTTGGGTGCAGGGTTTTGACCCGCCCGCCCATGATCTCCGGAAACCCGGTGTATTCGGCGACCTCGATGACTGGCAAGCCGGCATCTGCCAGCAGCTTGTGGGTCCCACCTGTGGAGAGCAGTTCCACCCCGTGGCGCTCGAGACAACGCGCAAACTCAATGAGGCCGGTTTTGTCGGACACGCTGAGCAGCGCGCGGCGGATGCGGGTGGCGGGGGGCAATGAATTCATGGGCACCAGACAATCAGAGGGCGCGAAGCGCGGGCGAACGACACGGGGTGCGGTGGATTGGAGGCGAAGACACCACCAGGACGGCACTGCTGCCCCGCCAGCGAGGGGCGCAAGTATACCGGAACCTTGGCGGTCTTGGGTCGGGGGGTGGTGGAGCAGACTGCTACAGCAGCCCGTAGCGTTTCATCTTCTTGCGCAGGGTGCCGCGGTTGAGCCCCAGCACTTCTGCTGCCCGGGTTTGGTTGTTGCGTGTGTACCGCATGACCACTTCCAGCAGGGGGGCCTCGACTTCCGAAAGCACCATGTCGTAGACGTCTGTGACATGGTGTCCGTCCAGGTGGTTGAAGTAGTTGGTCATTGCGATTTCGACGCTGTCTCTTAACGACTGGGCGTCTTTTAGGTCCAAGGGCAAGTCTCGATCCTGGTTTGACGTGGATCGGACGCTGTCCAGGGTGATGTCCGTTTCGTCGTTCATGCCGCTGTTCCTCGCGCGAGCGGTAATGCGTTGAGGAATTGGCCCACTGTCGAGCACTGCGCCGCCGTCGAATCCAGGCGATTGAAATCGCCCTTGTGTTCGCGCCACTTTTCGAATGGGTCAAGGTAGGAGTGTACGTGCTTCCGAGCGATCCGCACAGCCTGCGTGCCGTACAGGTGTTCGAGCGCGACCAGGTGTTGTTCGATCAGCATTGCGAGCACTGGTGGCGGTGGCGGTGGCGGCGCGCATTGATTGGTGAGTGCCGCGTTGATCTCGGCAAAGATCCAAGGGCGCCCTTGTGCCGCTCGGCCGACCATGACCCCATCTGCCCCAGTGTGGTTCAAGACCTGGCATGCCTTTTCCGGCCCGTCGATGTCGCCGTTGGCAATCACCGGAATCCGAACGGCAGCCTTGATTGCGGCGATGGTGTCGTATTCCGCAGTGCCACCGTACTTACACGCACGGGTGCGCCCGTGCACCGCCAGGGCCCGAATGCCGATGTCCTCGGCCAGTCTGGCAATGGTGACTCCATTGCGGCTGGCCGGACACCAGCCCGTGCGCATTTTCAGGGTGACTGGCACAGGCACCGCAGCAGTGACCGCTTGCAGGATTTCCGCCACCAGTCGTTCGTCGCGCAGCAGCGCGGAACCGGCGGCTTGGGCGCACACCTTTTTGGCGGGGCATCCCATGTTGATGTCGACGAGTTGGGCGCCGGCGGAGACGGCAACGCGGGCTGCTTCAGCCATCTGCCCAGCGTCTGCACCTACGATCTGAATGGATTTCAGTCCGTTGGAATGTTCAGAGCGCAGACGCCGCTGCGCAATTTCACTCGACTGCAATCGAGGGTCGCTGGTGAACATCTCGGAGGTGGCGAGCGCTGCTCCGTAGTGGGTGCACAATTCACGGAAGGGGGCATCGCTGACACCGGCCATCGGCGCGAGCAAGGCGCGGCCAGGCAACACCAGGTCGGCGATGCGGATCCCCTCAGAGCGCATTGTGGGTAAAGGGTCGGAGCGTGCAATCATGGGGAGGCCGGTTGAAGTAAACCCAGAGAAACTCGGGCGGGCGCGTCGGCTGCCGGCGGTGCAAGTTCGAGGTGCACGTGTACGGCGGTTTGCGGAGGGATTCCGGCGCTGACGCTCAGCTCGCCCCGCACATAACGCTGCGGTGGCAGGGTGCGGGCGGCTGTGGCCTGCTGCTCAGCATCCAGGTACTGCACCAGCAGTGCCGGGTAAGGTTGCGGGGTCGCGGCTCGGTTCAAGAGGACCAGGTCGAGGGCGACTCCGCGGCCTGCTTGGATGATGCTGGTGGCCAGGCGCACCACTTCAACAAACTCCATTGCAACAGGGCTCGGAAGGTCCTGTCCCAGCCAGGTGCTGAGGGCTTCGAGTCCGGGACGGGTGTGCGGGTGAGAGAGCAACCAGTTTCGCTCAAAGTAGGCCCATTGTGCACCAAGGGTCAGGGTAGCCAGTGCGCAGAGCACAAGGACCCGTTTGCTTGGCGTCGGTTTGGCGTTCGGACCATCGGGTTCCAGGTCGAGGCGACTTAAGGCTTCCCAGTGTTGCCGTTGCTCCGGCGTTGCGGGCAGCGCCATGGCGCGCGCACGCCGGCTGACAGGGGTCTGCAAGGGTGCGGGCTTCATGTTCCCCTCGCCGGGCTGATCGTTGTTTGCCGGCTCGGCCACCGTGCAGGGTTCGGGCGACTGCTGCCGGGCGTTGAAAACCCGGTGGCACAGGCCGCAGCGCACCTGTCCGAGGGCGGCGCTGAGCTGTAACTCGGTGACCTCGTAGCGTGTTTGGCAGCCGGGGCAGCGCGTTTCCACCGGGGTGTCCTGTCAGAGCGCGCCGCCGCCGCGCCGCCCATGGATCAGAGCCCAGCCGTCTCGTACCTCGGGTGCGCCGCAGTCAAACCAGGGGCGGTAGGCTGCGGTCACCGACTGGGCTTGGTGTTCGAGAATGCCGGACAGCAGCAGGTCGGCGCCTGGCCGGGCGAAGCCCGCCAAGGTCGAGGCCAGGTCAATGAGTGGCGCTGCGAGGATGTTCGCCATGACCAAATCGAACGCTGGTGAAGGAGCCACAGCCTCTGCCAGGGCCGTGCGCAGCCGACCCTCGACGCGCGGGTTTCGTGCGCTGTTGTCCGCTGTGGCTTGCAGTGCTTGGGGGTCGATGTCGACGGCCAAACCAGACTCGGCGGAGAGCAGCAGGGCTGCAATGGCGAGAATGCCCGAGCCACAGCCATAGTCCAGCACCGAGCCGGCTGGGCGCTGGCGTTCCAGCCATTCCAGGCAGAGCGCAGTGGTCGCGTGTGTGCCAGTGCCGAAGGCGAGGCCCGGATCGAGGTGCAGTACCGTGGCGCCCTGTGGTGCTGCAACGTCCCAGCTGGGGCACACCCACAGGGCATCGCCAAACCGCTGCGCGCGGAACTGGTCCATCCAGGAGCGTTCCCAGTTTTGCTCGGCCAAGGGGCGACAGGTGATTGCCGGGCTGTCGGAGCCCCCCAGTTGCGCCCGCACATGCAGGGCTGCGGCCTCGCACATCGCGTGTTCTGCAAACAGGCCGACGACGCGGTTGCGCTGCCACAGCATGGGGCCATCGCCCGGAGCAAGCTCGAACACCGCTTGGTTGTCGGCGCTCAGGACCGTCACGGCATCCGCGCCTGCGCCGATGAGAACGGTTTCCAATTCGTCTGCCTGTTCCGGCGTGGACGAAACCTCCAGTTGCCACCAGGACACCCGCTGCCCTCCCTGCTATTGAGCCAGCAGCTTTTCCAGAAAGTGGATGTCAATTTCCATGCGCTGAAACTCGCTGCAGGCAAGTGCGCGGTGGTGCAGCGCCACGTTGCTGCGCACGCCGTGAATGACCACCTCGTCCAAGGCGCCGCGCATGCGCCGCAGGGCCGTGTCACGGTCGGGGCCGAAGGCGATCACCTTGGCCACCAGCGAGTCGTAGTAGGGTGGAATTCGGTAACCGGAATACAGGTGCGAATCGACGCGGATGCCGTTGCCGCCGGGGGCATGGAACATCTCGACCAGTCCGGGGGACGGCATGAAGGTCACAGGGTCTTCCGCATTGATGCGGCACTCGATGGCGTG
>DHQM01000148.1 GCA_002408105.1 Gammaproteobacteria bacterium UBA5338
ATGCCCCGCGCCGCCATGTTGAGGCGGGCACCAAACGTGCACCCTGGCTTGCCAGTTCGGGCAAGCGCCGCTCCAGCACCGCCAAGGTTTCGGGATACGGGTGGCCGATGGCGAGCACAGCCCCGCGCTGCGCGGCCAGCTCAAGCATCCGGTCGAATGCCGCGTTGACCGCCCTGGTGCTGCGGTGGTGGTCGAGGAACAGGTCGCGGTTCCAATGGGCAACCCCCGCGCGCTGCGCTTCACGGCCGGCCAGACTCAGGCTGGTGGTGCGGCTGTCGATAAAAAACAGGCCCTGGGCTTTGAGGGCGTGCATCAGCCAGGCCATGGGTTGCTCGTGGCGGGTGAGTTCGCTGCCCATGTGGTTGTTGACCCCGGCAACCCCGGGTAGGGCGTTCAGTTGCCGGGTCAGCGTTTGTAAAAACAGCGCGTGGGACATGCCGGTGGTGAGCCCGTTGGGTCCGAGGGGTGCACCCCCGACCGCCTGCATGGGCGCGTGCAGCATGACCTCCTTGCCATGTTCTGGCGCCGCCTCGGCAATGCGCCGGCCCACCGGGCTTGCTGGCAAAATCGACAGCGACACCGGCCCTTCCAGCTTCAGGGCGCGCCGACCTTCGCTCCAGCGGTGACCGAGGTCATCGATGAGGATGGCGACCAACGGCTCAGCCAGAAGTGCGTTGCTCCACAGCCACAGTCCAATCAGGGCCGTAACCGCCTGGCCTGGCCTCATTCCCCGGTTGTCCTCGGCCGGTTGAACACCGCGATGCCTTTCAGGAGATTGAGGGCCTCTTGCAACTGGTAGTCGCTGATGGCGGCCGCAGCGACTGGCGTGCGTGTCTTGCCGGCGGCGCCGTTTTCGAGGTGACCGCTGAGGTCGCTCTCACGGTAGCTGCCGGGCTCGTCCTGCAAGGGCTTGATCTCGGCGCGCCGCACTTGGATGTCTGGGTCGATGCCCTGGGCCTGGATGGAGCGCCCGGATGGGGTGAAGTACAGCGCGGTGGTCAGTTTGACCGCGCGGTCCTCTGTCAGGGGCAGCACCGTTTGGACCGACCCTTTGCCGAAGGATCGCGTGCCGACGAGCAGGGCGCGGCGGTGGTCTTGCAGTGCGCCAGCGACGATCTCGGCGGCCGAAGCCGAACCGCCGTTGATCAGCACGACCAGCGGAAGGTCAGGCACCGCGGTCTCAGGGCTGGCCTGGTAACGCAGTTTGGACTCGGGCAGGCGCCCGTCGGTGTACACGATCAGGCCTTGGTCGAGGAACAGGTCCGTGACCTCGACGGCCGAGCGCAGCAGCCCACCTGGGTTGTTGCGCAGGTCAAGCACCAACCCACGCAGCTCGGCGGCCTCCCCCAGTTTGTGGAGCTCAGTGGCGAGGTCTTTGGCTGTGCGGGTTTGAAACTGGGCGATGCGCAAGTAGCCAAAACCGGGTTCCAGCACCTCGGCCTTGATGCTTGGGACCTTGATGGCTGCGCGCTCGAGGACCACGTCCAGCGGTTGGTCGGTGCCTTCGCGCAGCAGTGTCAGGGTCACGCGACTGCCCACCTCGCCCCGCAGCAAATCCACAGCCTCCGCCAGGCCCATGCCCTTGGTGGGCTGCTGATCGATTTTCAGAATCAGGTCGCCTGGTTGGACACCGGCTCGCATCGCCGGCGTGTCATCCATGGGGCTGATGATCTTGATGAACCCGTCTTCGAGGCCGATCTCGATGCCGATGCCGCCGAACTCACCGCTGGTTCCGGTTTCCAGTGCCTCAAACTGTTCGGCGTCCAGAAAAGTCGAGTGGGGGTCCAGGCCGCTGAGCATGCCGCGAATGGCCTCCTGCAGCAGTTGGGCATCGTCCACGGGTTCGACGTAGGCGGTGCGAATCCGATCAAACACTTCGACGAACAGGCGCAGCTCGTCCAAAGGCAGTACGGCTTCCAATTCGGGTGGGGGGGCAGGTGCGTCGGGGTTCGTGGCGGGCTCTGCGCCGAGCGCACCGGCCAACACGACGAGCGCGATGCCCGCGAAGGGGGGGTACAACGAAAATTTCACGGGTGGGTTCGCCGCTGAGTGAATCTGAAAGTGGCAAAGTTAGCAGAAAAGCCCGCCCGGCTCATCGGCGCGACTGGAGCCAGGCGACCGGGTCCACCGGTTTGCCGTCGCGCCGGATTTCGAAATACAGGTTGGCCTCTCGTTGCCCACCGGTGTTGCCCGCAGCGGCGATGGTCTCGCCTGCTTCCACCCAGTCCCCAGCGCTTTTCAGCAGGGTTTGGTTGTGGGCGTAGAGGCTGAGAAAGCCCTGGTCGTGGTCAATGATGATAAGCAGGCCAACCCCGCGCACCCAATCGGCGAACAGCACGTGGCCGCGGTGGATGGCGTGTACCGGGGCGCCGTCGTTGGCTTGAATCAACAGCCCCTTGCGCACCAGGCCGGTGCGCCGGTCGCGGCTGCCGAAGGCGTTTTGAATGGCGCCATGCAAAGGCCAGGGCAGCTGCCCCTTGCGGCTGGCGAAAGGGTCGCCGCGGCCACTTTGCTGCAGCTCGCGCGATGCTTCG
Organism: Gammaproteobacteria bacterium UBA5338; assembly: GCA_002408105.1. Taxonomy (GTDB): domain Bacteria; phylum Pseudomonadota; class Gammaproteobacteria; order Pseudomonadales; family UBA5862; genus UBA5862. The sequence continues at coordinate 2,535 of DHQM01000148.1, forward strand.
ACCACGGCGTCGAGCAGGGACTGGAGGTGCCGCTCATTTTCCCGCAGGGCGGCCAGTTCGTCGGTTTGATCGCGGATCCCCGCCCGCAGCGCCTGCAACGCAGCTGTTCGTTCTTCCCGGGAAACCTCCAATTGTGCGAGTCGGTCTCGCTGCGCTTCGGTGTTGACGGCCAGGGCCTGGTGGGCGGCCTGGGCCTCGGACTCCACCTGCGCGAGTGCTGCAAGGTCTTCCCGAAACGCCGCGATCTGGGCACTGCGCCGGCGGCTGATGGCATCGAGGTAGCGCGCCATGCGCGCCATGTCCGTTGGATTTTCGCCGCTCAACAGGACCCGAAGCTGGCTGGCCTCCCCGCTCCGGTGGGCGGCCCGCAGCGCACCAACGAGGGCTTGGCGGTGCACCTGCAGCTGTGCGCCCAGCTGCTCACGCTGCGCCAGCAGGCCATTGCGCTTACGTTGCAATGTGCGCGCTTCTGCCTCCAGCGCGCGCAGCGCCTGGCTGGAGTTCGCGATGCGGGTTTCGACTTCCCGCAGCGCCCTGGCCTGTTGGTCCTCGTCCCGCTTGGCTGTCTTGAGCCAGCGATTGACCACCGCGATCTGCCGTTGCACGGCATCGAGGTCCTGGTCTTTGGCAGCACCCGCCGTCGGCGCCAGCGTCAAAGCCAGATGGCACAGTACAACCAAACCAGAAATGTGCAGTAAACGGGGCATTGGGTGCGCAAGAAAAAACAAGGGTGCCTGGCTGCGGTCAGCCAGCGCGCTCCATGGTACTGAGCGCGCCACAGCCGCGCCACAGCCGCGCCTGGCGGTGTGTGGGCCCCTGTGTATAATGCCGGCCTTTGACTGTTCCCAACGACCGGCTCTTCCATGTCCCGCTTGATCGAGTTCGCCGCCAACCACTGGGTGTTGGTGTCTGTGTTCGTGGCGCTCCTCGCGGCCTTGGTGGTGACCGAGCAACGGCGACGCGGCAAGGCCCTCAAGCCCCAGGAAGTGGTCGACGCCATCAACCGTGAAGGCGCTGTGGTGGTGGACGTACGGGACCGCAAGGAATTCGCAGAAGGGCACATTGTCGACGCGGTCAACGTGCCCTATGCGCAGATCAAGGCCGACCCCTCGAAACTGGACGCCTACCGTGAACGCCCGGTGGTGGTTGTGTGCAAAATTGGCCAGCATTCCGGCGCTGCCGCCGAGGCACTGCGTGAGCAGGGGTTTGCCCAGGTGCAGCGCCTCTCCGGTGGTATGGCCGCTTGGCGGGGTGAATCACTCCCGGTGGTCAAGGGCAGCAAGGCGAGTTGACGCAACGGATCGCGAGGCAGTGATGCAGCCAGTGGAAATCTACTCCTCGATGTTCTGCGGATTTTGCCACCGAGCCAAGGCCCTGCTCAGCAGCAAGGGCGTCGCATTCGAAGAAATCTCGGTGGACGCGAATCCGGCCCGGCGGGCCGAAATGGAGCAGCGCTCAGGCCGGCACACCGTGCCGCAGATCTTCATTGGTGGCCAACCCATTGGCGGTTGCGACGAGCTGTATGCCCTCGAGCGCAGCGACAAGCTCGATGCCCTGCTGCAGGGGCCGGCCGGCGCCGACTGACTCCACCGCACCAACCACTAATCCGATGCACAGCTGGAAGGGGTAACCGCATGGCAGACCAGAATTCGACCGCGGCCGAAGGGCAGCAAGCTGCCCAGCAATTCAACATCCAACGCATTTATGTGAAGGACCTCTCCTTCGAATCACCGCGGACGCCAGAGCTGTTCGCGACCGGTGGCGCCAAGCCCGAGATCAAGCTCGAACTCAACACCCAGAACCGCAAGATTGGCGAGCACCAGTACGAGGTGGTGCTCCAGTTGACGCTCACCGCTGCCCACGCCGAGGACCACCTGTTTTTGATTGAAGTGCAGCAGGCAGGCCTGTTTCATATTCAGGTTGCCAACAACAACGAACTTGGCCGTGCGCTTGGCAGCTTCTGCCCCAACCTACTGTTTCCCTACGCCCGGGAACTGATCGACAGCCTCACAACAAGAGGCGGTTTCCCGCCCCTTATGCTTGCGCCGGTCAACTTCGACGCCCTCTACGCGGAGGCCATTCGCCGCCGCCAAGCGGAAGGCGGCGCCCCCAACACCCCCGCCCACTGACGGCCGCGCCGCCAACACGCCTTTGCAAC
>DHQM01000065.1 GCA_002408105.1 Gammaproteobacteria bacterium UBA5338
CGACACCTTGAACGGTGCGGCGTTGGTCCCCATGCGTCGGTTCATCCATGGCGATAAACATGGGAGTGTGGAAGTCTTCGAGCGGGTCCATGATCGCGATGGAGGGCTCCGAGGAAAACACTTCCGGGTTACCTTCGACTTCCATGATGTCGTTGAATTTGGTCACCGACCAGTAGGGGCCATACTCTGAGTCCTTGCAGTAGTGAACCGGATCCTCCTGACGCAGGCGATCAAAAAACCCCCACATCGTGTTGGTCCGAAACAACTCGCGTTGAGAAACATCGTAGTCTGCCAACGGGACCTCATACGGGTCCTTGCCCACCATGTGGTTGTACTCTTTTTCGACTGCGCTCATTGCGAATACCTCTTGGTGTCAACTGCAGGACCCAGGGCCCCGACTGAAAGAACCTCTCCGATGGGCCAGTTAGAACTGGAACTCTGGCAATTTAACCACCAGGCCATCTAGGTCCTCGGTGATCTTGATCTGGCACGACAGCCGGGAGTTGGGCTGACGGTCCGGGTTCAGGCTCATGATGGCCTCTTCAGCGTCGTGCGGCATGCCAACTTTGGGCATCCAGCTCTCATCCACGTAGACATGGCAAGTGGCGCAGTTGCACTCACCGCCGCAGTCCGCGTCGATCCCTGGCACCAGGTTGTCTACCGCCACGTTCATAACCGACAAGCCAGGCTCGCCGTCCAGAACGATTTTGTCGCCGTCATGCTTGACAAAGGTGATTTTGGCCATTGATGGTCCTCATGTATTAAATGGTGTGACTTATTTTGATCCCTTGGGTTTCACACTAACGCATTCTGTCGCTTGGCCCCCTGCGGCGACCAATTCGCAGAATTCGATGGCAGCCACGGCCGCCACCCTGCGGTAGTTCATTTTGCGACCAACGGCACTGCTGCGGTCAGCCCTCAATTACAGCGTCCTTCACGTCGACCGCCGGATCGGCCAGCCGGCGGGCATCGAATTTCTTGCCATACATTTGGCGCCCAGCCATGAAATCACGCGCCGAGTTGACTGCATCGACGGCAACCAGTTTGTCGCCTTTAAGATAGAAGATGGCGAACGCATTCACAGCTTGGTCACCGCGCACCACCTGGGTGTCACCGTCGGCAGAAAATCCGACCATTTGCAGCTTCAGTTCATACTGGTCCGACCAAAACCAAGGGACTGCGGCGTAGACCTTGTCCTGGCCCATGATGTTGGCTGCAATCACTTTGGCCTGGTCCATGGCATTGGGGACCGACTCCAGGCGCAGACGCCGTCCCAACAGTGGGTTGGGGTGGTTGCTGCAATCCCCAGCCGCGTACACGTGGGGCGCCGAGGTTCGACAGTGGTCGTCCGTCACGATGCCATTTTCGCACTGAATTCCAGCGGCTTCAGCGATTTCCACATTCGGGATGATGCCGATGCCAACGATCACCAGGTCGGCATCCACCTCGGTATCTCCGCAAAGCACCTTGGTGACGCGGCCGTCTTCACCGGCAAACCCGCTGACCCCGGTTTGCTTCAAGACGCGAACGCCGCGTCCTGTATGCAACTGGTCATAGAAAGCGCTCATTTCAGGCGTGGTGACACGCTTCAGGATGCGGTCTTCCATTTCGATCACTGTCACGTCGAGCCCCAGAGTCTTGGCGACCGATGCGACTTCCAGCCCGATGTATCCTCCACCCACGATGGCGAGCTTTTTCTTCGGCTGCATCAGCTTTTTGATCAGTGCCACGTCATCCAATGTGCGCAGGTAGTGGATGCCGTCGAGGTCACTGCCTTCGATCTTCAGCCTGCGCGGTCGGCTGCCGGTCGCAAGAATCAGGTCGCTGTATTCCAGCGTCTCGCCCTTATCGGTCACCACAGCGCGGGCTTCTACATCAATGCGCTCGATGCACTCACCGATTCTCAGGGTGATGTGCTGGTCCTCATAGAACCGGCGGGCACGCAGGAACACACGCCCTTCTTCGTGCTCTCCCGACAGGTACTGTTTGGAGAGCAGCGGGCGCTGGTACGGCAGGTGCGGCTCATCTCCGAACATGTAGATGTCGTCTTTGCACCCCAATTGCCGCAGACTTGCAGCGGCCTGTCCGCCGGCCTGTCCGGCTCCGATGATTACGATACGGCTCATAACTCTTATCTACGCTGTTTTCAGGGCTGATCGCTTCAGCCAGGCCCTCTTTCTGATACCCAGCTTGCAGCGCGCGCAATCTGCCCCATCCACGCAGAGGCGTCAACCCGGGCCACCTGCGTCAGACTGTCAAATTGTACGACAATCTCACAATAAGGATAAACCTATTTCCTTACCAGTCAAAGGGTTTTTTTAGCAGTCGGGCGAGCACATCACGCAGTGTCCACCCCCAGTGCCGCCGCACAATCGGACGCGTTCATGGCGAGGGCCAGAAGGGCGGCACCAACTTCGGTCGGCCACTCCTGATCAGCCAAATCGCGCAGGTGCCGACGCCACAACCGTTCCGCGCGCACCAAGGCTGGCGGCACACCACCGGCACCAAAATGGACCCGCGCCCAGTCCATCAACCCACCGAGCGCCGCACGTTCAGGGTTGCCGGCAGCGGCTAGCCGCCCTGCAGTCAGTTGGGCCCGCGCCAGCTGCTCCAACCCTTGCCGCCGTTCATCCAATGTTCGAGCCAGCCGTTTCAGATTGGGCAATTGCTCAGCGTCAGGGGCTTGCAGCAACATCTCCATGCGCTCACACAACTCTTCCCCATGCGCCTGCAAGTCGCTCAACTGTTGAGCTTGCACGTCAGTGAGCATGCTGCACCCCAAGGTCGGCCGATGAATCAGTGATGAAGACAGACAGTGCATGGCGGTGCACGCGAATCAAACGCGGCACCTGCTCCACAGGCTCACCGTCCATGGACACCGAGGGTTGCCCGGATGCCTGGACGTGAAAACTTTGGCTGGACAGATGGACCAGCCCGCCGTTATCACTGCCAATGTTACGCGTCAACTTCGCGCGCACCCAGTGCCACAAAAGATGCGAAACCGGAAGCTGGGGAACCGCGATCAAATCAAGCCGACCATCGTCAATCGCCGCACCAGGAACAGACTCCCCGCCACCAAAACTGGGTCCGTTTGCGACAGCGACCTCGAGCCAACGCCCATGCAGCTCCTCGCCATCGCCCGTGCACACCTGGACGTGAATGCCGTCGCGCTGGCAAATTTTACGGGCGATCTCACGCAGATAGGCAAGACGCCCCCAGCGACGCTTGTGCACAGTGGCCACTGTGCGGGAAACCGTGGCACCCGCACCGATGTGGAGAACATTCACGAAAAATGCGCCGTCGGCCTCGGCGAGATCGATCAAGCGCACCCCCCCAGCCGCAATGACCTCTACCGCGCCCTGTGGATCAAGCGGGACCCCCAACGACCTGGCGAGGTCATTCCCCGTGCCGGAGGGCAGCAGACCCAGCCGCAAAGATCGCCGCATGCATTCGCCGAGCAGCGCGTGCCAGGTCCCGTCTCCACCCGCAACCAGCAGGTCGTCGCCGCTTTCAACAAGGTGCTGCCAGCCCTCTCCGACCTCCCAGCACCCACTCAGAGCAACCCCCGAAGCCGCGAGACGGCAGCGCCAAAACTCGAGGCCCCGTTCACCACTTCCCGCCCTGGGGTTCACCAGCAAATGGGTGGCCATGGCCCATCAGTCACCCTTGGGGCCCAGAAGAAACCACAGAACCAACCCCAGCAGTGGCAACATCAGCACCAGCACAATCCAGAGCACCTTTTTCGCTGTGGTTGCGTCGCTTTGCAGTGTTTTTACGATGGCCCATATGTCCAACACCAGCAGTACGAAACCAAAAAAACCTCCCACTTCCACGTTCATGTCCATCCTCTCGATCTAGATTGCTGTTGGCACTGCCACCGGATAGGGCCGGCGGAATTCATGCGGCATCGGCACTCTCCGCCTCCACCGCTTCGGTATCCTTGGCGACAAGTGATTCGGTGAGAATGCGTGCCGGCGGTGCCTCACCCTCTTTGCCAATGCCGAAATACAGTGTTCTGTGCGGGAACGGGATTTCAATGCCAAGTTCATCGAACCGCTGCTTGATGCGGCGGTTGAATGCCCGTCCGACGGCCCACTGCTTGATGGGCTGCGTTTTGAAGCGGCCTTTGATCACCACCGCCGAATCACCAAACGCGTCCACCCCAAAAATCTCCACTGGTTCCAGCATCAAGGGCCCGATGTCTTCGCTCTGCTGAAGTTCAGCGCCAACCTCCTCAATGACCTCCATGACCTGGTCCACGTCCTCTCGGTAAGCGACTCCCAAATCGAACACGTAATTGGAAAAGTCCTTGGTGAGGTTACTCACGGTATCGATGGAGCTGAAAGGTATGGTGTGCACCACACCGCCAAGGTCTCGCAACTGCACGGATCGAATGTTGAGGCTCTCCACCACCCCGGCCGTCCCCGAAAGGGACACGACGTCGCCCACCGACATCAGGTTCTGGACCAGAATGAACGCCCCGTTGATCACATCCTGCACCAGCCTTTGCGCCCCGAAGCCAATTGCCAGTCCCAGCACGCCGGCGCCGGCCAGCAGTGGCCCCGTGTCTACACCCAGCTCCGACAGCAGCATCAGGCTCGTGATCAACACCAGCACCACCAACAGTGCGTTGCGCGCGACGCTCAGCAACGTCTTCATGCGCGCTCCGCTACTGCCAGGCCCCTCGGTCGAAACCTGGCGCTGCAAGTACGCTCGAATGAAACCACTCGCCACCACCCACACACACCAAGCAATCGCCAGGATCAGGCCCAACCGCGCCGCCAGTCCAAGCAGCCGCTGCCCCCAGTCGCTGGCGACCCAGGCCAGGCCGTCCAACCCCCATACCTGCAACAAGACCAGCGCCGACAAAAACCACAACACCACAGCAACAGCACGCTCCAGTGCCGGGATGTAGCGATTGAGCCGCAATTCCAGGGCGGGAAACCGCTCATCCAATTCCCGCTGCAATTTCAAGCTGCGTCTGAACACCAGTTGAACTGCCCTTAAGGCCAGCTGCAGCACCAGCAAGACCACAGCTGTCTTGAGCGCCGCTGCGGCCAAAAAGCTACCCGCTCCGCGCACATCCAGAACCCAGAGGACATACACCAGCAGCGCCATGGCGCCCATCAACCAGTGCCAGCTTGCGGCCACCCGCTGGCGCGCCCTGGAAGCCCCCATGGGTGCAAGCAGCGCAGCCACCTCCTGTCGATTTTGCGCAATGAACACCAGCGACAGCCCCAGGGGCAAGAGCACCAACAGCTTCACCAAACCAGCTGCCGCGTCGGGCGCCAACTCCAGCCCGACCGCGAGGTGCCCACCGAAGTAGGCCACGGCCACCGCCACCACCAAACGCATGGACCAAATGACCAGGTAGTGGGCGGTTTCGTCGCCCATCTCCCAAAACCGCATTTCCGTGACCCGGGGCGCCCACAGAGCCAGCGCAACTGCCCGGCCAAGCCCCACCGCCGCCATGACGCCAATGAGGGCGCCGGCCAACTCCCGCTCTACATCGCTGGGATGCCACAAACCGATCAACAAGTACCCCGACCCGGTTGCGGCGAGCACGGGAGCTGCGTCCAGGAACAGCAGCCAAGCTCCAAGCGCAGCACGCCCGAAAAAACCATCGGGTAAGGGCTCCGTGGGCTCCGGTCGCAGCCGCTTGGCCACGAGCCACAGACCCACCCAGATTGCGCCTGTCAGCGCCAACAGCGCCACAATGCCGACGATCGCGTGCAGCACAGCAGAACGCCCCGCCGGGGCGGCCAGCGCCTGGTCCAACTGCGCCGCACCCGCTTTCATTTGACCCACCACAGCGGCCAGTTGGTCCATTTGCTGCCAAAGCGCACTGACGCCGTCGGCCACTTCGCCAATGAGCGACTGGCCATTCGGGAGTGACGGCAACCGCAGCAGATCTTCCGCCGAGTCCTCTTCCCCGGCCGGGCTTGAGTCCCCAGTGCCCATTGCAGCTTCGAGGCGCGCGAGCAGCGCATCCCGGGCGGCCGGGTCTTGAAGCACTTCGTACAAGGTCTGGAGCGGATCCACCTCGGCCGGATTGGCAGAGGGGCTCGGCTGGGTGGCTGGCACCGCCAACAGGGCGCCCGCCCAGACCAAGCCGGCCAACAAACAAAGCGGCCTCAGCACCCTGCGCCTCACCCCCTGCTTCAACATGCATGGCCTCCTGAAGCCCAATAACACCCGCCCATCCAATGGATCCCTCCGACTGGATGAAGGTTCCAACGAATCTACGCTGCCCACGCGAAAGCAGACCAGCCGCGATCATGGCATATTGGGACCGGCCTAGGGCAGCGCCCGAAGCTTCGAGCCAACACAAGGAGCGATTCGTTGAATGTCCGTAAAGACTCCATTCTGCGTCCCGGCGTCAACTGCTGGCGCATCGAAACCGCAGACCGCGTCCGCGTGCTCGTTGATGGCGCCGACTACTTTGAAGCGCTCGGCCGCGCACTGCCACTGGCACGCCGCCAGATCCTGATCCTTGCCTGGGACATCTACAGCGAGTTGCGCCTGCGTCCAAAGGCGCCAGACTCCGACCCAGCCCACCAGCCATTCTGCGCCATGCTCAACACTCTGGCGGCCAACCGCCGAGGCCTGCGCATTCACATCTTGGCCTGGGACTTCTCCATGCTGTTTGCTTTCGCACGGGAATGGCTGCCCATTTACCGGTTTGACTGGCGCACCCACAGGCGCGTCAAATTCTACATGGACGACCAGGCTCCACGGGGCGCATCGCACCACCAAAAGGTTGTGGTCATCGACGACGCCCTGGCCTTTGCCGGCGGCATCGACCTCACCCGAGGGCGGTGGGACACCTCAGCCCACGTCCCTGATGACCCAGAGCGGGAATCCGTGGATGGCACCACGGGTCGCCCCTACCACGACGTACAGATGGCCGTCAGCGGTCCGATCGCCGGCGCGTTGGGCGAGCTCGCCCGCACCCGCTGGCGATACGCGACCAAGGCGCAGCTGAAGCCCCCCGAACGTTCGACCCAACCGCTGTGGCCCACCGGCCTGGAGGCCGATTTCGAGCAGGTCGAGGTCGCTGTGGCGCGCACGCAACCGGGATACCGTGACCAGGCGGAAGTGCGCGAGGTTGAGCAGCTGTTCATCGACGCCATCGCCGCCGCCCAGAAGTTCATCTACATCGAAAACCAATACTTCACCAACCCCAGTGTGACCCGTGCACTCTGTGAACGTTTGGGCGAGCCGGAAGGGCCTGAGGTCATCCTCAACCTGCCGCTCGCCACCGAGGGCTGGTTGTCGCAGCAATCCATGGACGTGCTGCGGGTGTATTACATCCAGCAACTGCGCAATGCCGATGCACACAATCGCCTGCGGGTGTACTACCCACACCACCCGAAAGCCGGCAGCGCTCCGATCAACCTGCACGCCAAGGTCATGGTCATCGACGACCGCCTGTTGCGGGTGGGCTCGGCCAACATCAACAACCGCTCAATGGGACTCGACACCGAGTGCGACCTGGCGATCGAAGCCCGCGGCGAACGGGCCGAAACCACTGCCGCCGGCATCGCTCGGGTGCGAAACCGACTGCTCGCAGAGCACCTCGACACCAACCCTGAGGCCATCTCCGAGATGCTGACCGCCTGCGGCTCTCTGATCGGTGTCATTGAGGCACTGGCAACCGGGCAGCGCCGGCTGCGCCCACTCGAGCCCGAGTTGACGCAGTACAGCGAATCGGTGTTAACCGAGCACAGTCTGGTGGACCCGGAACAGCCCATGGCGCCCGACCGGCTGCTGCAGACATTCCTGCCCAAGCCCCAGGTGCAGCCGAAATATCGCCGCCTGTTGAAGGGAGCACTGGTGGTGTTGGGCCTCATCGCGCTTGCCGCTGGAGTGCGGTTGTCACCGGTGGCGGATTGGTTCACCGTGGATCAACTGACCGGCTGGGTGCGCGACCACACCCAGGGCGCAACCGGGGGCCTCGTCATGGTCGGCCTAACCGCTCTCGGCGGCTTGATCATGGTGCCGCTCACCGCATTGATCATTGCGGCAGCGCTGGTCTTCGGCCCTGTTGCCGGTTTCTTCTATGCACTCACTGGAGCCACACTGAGCGCGATCCTCGGCTATGGCATTGGCGCTGCCCTCGGTCGCGGCACGGTGCGGAGTCTCGCCGGCACCAAACTCAATCGTTTAAGCCAGAAGCTGGCCGCACGCGGGGTGCTCACAACGACCTTTGTGCGCCTGACTCCAGTGGCACCTTTTACCGTGGTCAACCTCGTAGCGGGGGCGTCCCACCTTCGCTTTCGCGACTACCTGCTGGGGACCGCCCTCGGCATGGCCCCAGGGATGGCAGGCGTGATTCTACTGACCGACCGGGTCGCCGCCTCCATACGGGCACCCGACCCAACCACCCTGGCAAGCCTCGGCTTGACCGTCGCCGTGGTCTTCGGCCTCGGCTACTGGTTGACGCGCAAGGCCAGGGAGAGGGTGGACGCCGCCGAATCGTGAAGATTGCGACCTACAACATCCATGGCTGCGTGGGGCGCGATGGCGTTCGAGACCCCCAACGGGTGCGCGCCGTGCTGAATGAAATCGACGCGGACATCGTGGCACTGCAGGAGGTGGAGTCCCTGGTGAACGGTGAGCTCACCCTGGAACTGCTGTCGCGTGGTTCGCCCTGGATCCCCCTCGCCGGCTACACACTGTTCCGCCGCTCGGTCCACTACGGCAACGCGTTGCTGAGCAAGCTCCCGGTGGTCTGGTTCGAGCGCCTGGACCTCAGTGTGCGGGGGCGAGAGCCACGCGGCGCCATCAATGCCCTGCTTGGCGAGCGGGGGCAGAGCATTCAGGTCATCGCAACGCACCTCGGACTGCGCCCCCAGGAGCGGCGGCGCCAGACCAACCGCCTGATCGCGCACTTGAACCGCCCGTCAATCACCGATGAGGCCGAAACCACTGTGCTGCTCGGTGACCTCAACGAGTGGTTTCTGTGGGGCCGGCCGCTGCGGTGGTTGGCCGACCACTTCGCCCATCCGCTGCACTCACCGGCAACCTTTCCCGCCGGGCGCCCTCTGTTGGCGCTGGACCGCATCTGGGTGCAGCCCCACCACCGGGTGCGCCACACCCAAGTCTGGCGCAGCGACCTCGCTGACGTGGCATCGGACCACTTGCCTCTGTACTGCGAACTCGGGTGAGGCACCTCGTCCACTTTCGTTTGCGGTCTGTTTGAGGGTCACGGACAATCCTCCCGCGGCGCGCGTGTGCCGCCACCACCCACCCACAGGAGGCCCAACTGTTGAACCCATCCCGCATCGTCATCGTCGGAGGCGGCGCCGGCGGCCTGGAACTTGCCACCCGCCTGGGCCGTAAACTCGGCCGCAACCGCAAGGCCGAGGTGGTGCTCGTCGATGCGAACCCAACGCATGTCTGGAAGCCATTGCTTCACGAAGTCGCCAGCGGCTCGCTCGACTCCAGCCACCACGAAGTCAACTATCGAGTGCAGGCGCGGGCCAACCACTTCCGCTTTCAACTGGGGCGCCTTTGCGGCCTGGACCGCAGCCGAAAAGCGCTGCGTCTCGCGGCCATCACCAACCAGGACGGTCGCGAGTTGGTGCCCGAGCGCGAGATTGAATACGAGCACCTGGTGCTGGCGATCGGCAGCACCAGCAATGACTTCGGCACCGAAGGGGCCGCAGAGCACTGCATCTTTCTAGATGCACGCGAAGCCGCCGAGCGGTTCCATCGCCAACTCGTCAATCTTTACCTGGAACACGAATACCAGTGTTCACAAGGTGAACTCCAACCACTGGAAATCGCCATCGTCGGGGGTGGAGCCACCGGCGTCGAGCTGGCGGCCGAACTGTACCGCAGCGCCGCTGCGGTACGCGACTACGGGCTCGATCCGCGCGCGCCCGATGCTTTGCGCGTGACCCTCGTGGAAGCCTCCGAACGCATCCTTGGGGCGTTGCCAGAGCGCCTGGCTGAAGACGCCACCAAGGACCTCAGAGCCCTGGGCGTGCGCATACTCACCTCCACCCGGGTCACCCGCATCACTGCCGAGCACCTGGAAACGGACACTGGGGAACAGATCACAGCGACTTTGAAGGTGTGGTGCGCCGGCGTGAAAGCGCCGGAGGTCACCCAGCAGCTCGATGGGCTGTCGCTCAACCGTGCGGGACAGATTCGCGTTCGCCCGAGTCTGCAAAGCGAAACCGACCCTGCGATCTTTGCGATCGGAGACTGCGCAGAAACACCGCAAGTGGGTGAGCCGCGGCCGGTTCCGCCCCGCGCCCAGGCCGCCCACCAGGCCGCCAAGCACCTGTCGGCCCAGCTGCCCGAATGGGTGTTGAATCAGCGGCCAGTGCCTCCTTTCGTGTACCGCGACCGGGGCTCACTGGTCACCATTGGAGCCAGTGAGTGGGCCCATGCC
>DHQM01000031.1:0-380 GCA_002408105.1 Gammaproteobacteria bacterium UBA5338
GCCTCAATGTTAAAGTCACGCAGCTTCAACTCCAGCAGACGAGACATCGCTTCCAGGGTATCGTCGGAGTAGGCGGCGGCCGGCTCAGGGTCAGGCGGGTCGAGCAAGCCCAGCGGCGGCAGGCCCGTTGCGTCGACCACCTCGGGAAACAGTGGCCGCTGGCGCTCTTTTTGGGCCCGAACACTGGGTGCCAGCGCCGGTGCCGGCAAGGCTTTTCGAATCTGGGGTGCGTTGCGCTTCTGTTTGCGTTCCCGTTCGGACGTGCGGGCCTTCTCGCGGCGAGCAACGGCAGTGGCAGCGGCCCGCTGCTCGGCGCGGTTGCTCGCCCACCGCACCCAACGTGCCCGCCACCAAGCCACCACGGCCAGCCCCCCGCCACC
>DHQM01000031.1:528-10026 GCA_002408105.1 Gammaproteobacteria bacterium UBA5338
ACCAAGCCACCACGGCCAGCACCCCGCCACCCAGCCATTCGATGAACTGAATCCACGAAAAGCCCGCAAACAGCGTCACACCGATGGCCAGCACCGCAAGCAAGAGCACCGTGCTCCCCGTGAGATTAAAAGCCGGCAGCACCGCCTCTGCCGCCCAGATCCCAAGTCCACCACCGGAACCGGCAGGCCAGTGCCCATCGCTTGGAGGGGGCACATAGAGGGTGGCTAGTGGTGTTGCGCTCACCAGAATCAACACCAGCCCGCCGGCACGCAGTGCGACCATCCCCCAGCGCAGGGTTTTCGGGCCCGGCCTGAAGGCGGATTCGGCCGCCTTGAACGCAAACAGCAGCGGCAGCGCCCAGGCGAGGTACCCAAAGATTGCCAGGCTGAAATCCGCGATCCAGGCGCCGGTGCGCCCCGCCGCATTGGCGACCGGGGCTGTACTTCCCGTGTGGGACCAGCCGCCATCCGCGGGGTCATAGCTCATCAACGCAATGCCGAGAAAAAGCGCCGTGGCAAACAGCACGATCATTCCACCTTCCACCACCACCCGCTCGAGGTGCCGGCGGGCCGCACTGGGTTCGGCTGATGCGGTCTCTGCTTGCACCACGGCCTTACCTGCCATGGACCACCCACCTGCTGCCACCAGGCGGTAATTCGACGCATGCGGTCATGGTTGCGAAAGCCCCGATGCCACCCATCGTACAGCCAAGTCGCGCCATCAAGTGACTCGAAACCGATAGTGTCCGGCACTGACCTGGCGGTGGTCCTCCTGCCAGCAGTGCACACTCAGGTGCACGATTCGGCGACCGGAATTCTTGATGGCGACCTGGGCGAAGGCGTCTTCCGCCTTGGCGCTGCGCAGGTACTCGGTGGTCATATTGACGCACTTGGGCAGGTGGTCGTGGGCAATGATTCCGATGACGGCGAGGCTTGCCGCGCACTCCATGAACCCGGCGATCACACCCCCGTGGATGGCGCGAATCATCGGGTTGCCGATGTGTTTTTCCTGAAACGGCAGCCGATAGCGGATCTGGCCATTGATGTCCTGCTCGATGCAGATGCCCAGGTAGTCAGCGTAGGGAATCGAGCTGACCAGTTTCTCGGCGCTGACCTGATCCAGAAGAAAGGAAAATTGCTGACTCACTTCGGATCCTCCTGGGTCACCAAACTCGAGAACGGGCCAGGTTCGGGGGCCTTGGGGCCTTTGGTCGAGAGCATAAAGGACGCGCTGCAATGGGCCACCGGCTCGAGCGGGTCGCCCTGGCGGGCATAGCCCCTAACAAACGCCACCGTCTTGGTGAAATGGTAACACTCGACCTCTGCGATGATGTCTTCGCCGCGCTTGGTTGGCCGCAGGTAGTCCATGCGCAGGTCCAACGTTGCAATTGGAACCGGCAGCTTGATGGTTGCCATGACACAGAGTCCCGCCACCGAGTCCATGAGGGTGGCAATGACTCCTCCATGCAACGAGCCACTGACCGGGTCCCCCACAAAGCGCTCATCGTAGGGAAGGCGCATCACCGCCCGGCCCTCACCAACACCCAACACCTCGGGTTTGAGTTCGTTGAACAGGGGGTGGCTGTTCTTGGCAAACTGCGTCCGGGCAATTTCCAGAAACTCTGGGTTGAAGAGTTTGTCTGCGGCGTCCTCGAGCTTCTCCACGCTGACCTCTCAAATGGATGGGGGGGGTTCGCGCCATTATACGGCGACTGTGTGGGCACTGGGGCGGTGGCCCGGGGATGCCAGAAAAGAAAGAGCCCGGCCGATGCCGGGCTCTGTGCGCAGTGCCGAGGCGTAGGTCAGGCGCCGGTCGGTACATCTTTGAAGGGAACACCTTTGTCGACGCGGTTTTCCTGAGGCAAGCCCAGTTCACGCTCGCCGATCACATTGCGCTGCACTTCGTCCGAACCGCCGGCGATGCGCATGGCAGGAATGCCCAGGTAAATGTCCTGGAAGAGCCCGTGGTTGAAACTGGCATCTGCGCCGTGCTCAATCCCCAGCGGCCCTTGCAGTTCCATGGCAAACGCGGACATCTCTTGCAGCAGAATGCCACCCGCGAGTTTGAGCACTGCGCTTTCGGTTCCCGGCATGGCGCCGCGGGATATGTACGACAGGGTCCGGTACCCGGTGAGCTCCAGCGACTTGAGCCTGGTATAGAACTCGGCGATGCGGTTGCGCACCAAAGAATTTTCAATCGCGGGGGCTCCGTCCAGGTACGCGGACTCTGCCAGGCGCCTGAGTTCGTCGAAAGCATCCGCTGGCGCCAGGTTCATTCCGGTGCCGATGGACATTCGTTCGTTCATTAAGGTGGTGATGGCCACCGACCATCCGTTGCCCACCGCATCGAGCCGGTTGGTATCCGGAATGCGCACGTCCGAGAAAAACACCTCGTTGAAGTTTGCGCCGCCGGTCATCTGCTTGATCGGCCGCACTTCGATGCCTGGGCTTTCCATGTCCACCACGAAGTAGGTCAGCCCCTTGTGCTTGGGCGCATCGAAATCGCTGCGGGTGACCAGAATTCCCCACTTGGAATAGTGGGCTCCGGACGTCCACACCTTTTGGCCATTGACAACCCATTCGTCGCCTTGGCGCTCCGATCGCGTGCGCAGTGCCGCCAGATCAGAGCCCGCGCCGGGCTCGCTGAACAGTTGGCACCAGATGATGTCCCCACGGGCCATCGGCGGAAGGTGCCGCTTTTTTTGCTCCTCGGTGCCATGGGTCATGATGGTGGGCCCGGCCATGCCGATGCCGATACCGAACACATTGGGGGGCGTCTCGTAGCGGCGCTCTTCCTGGTTGAAAATGATGTTTTCCATCACTGTGCCGCCACGGCCACCATATTCCTTCGGCCAGGTGATGCAGGCCCAGCCCGCATCGGCCTTCTTGGCTTGCCAGGCTTGCGCACGTTTGATCATGTCCGGGTTTTCGCGCTCGGAAAACATGCCGAAACCTTCCGAGCTGTTCGGGTCTTTGAGTTTGGCGTTTGCGTCGAGCCATGCACGCGCTTCAGCGCGAAACTCGGCTTCTTGTGGAGTGTCTTTAAAATCCATGGGGTTCTCCTAGCGAATTGGGTGGGGATGGGCGCAGATCAGGCCGCTTTGGCTTGCAGCGCCTTGAAAAGCCGCTCACGCCACAGCATGCGCCCGCCAAGCAGCGCGTCGAGCAGACGCATTCGCTTCACGAACATGTGGCAATTGGCCTCCCAGGTGAATCCGATTCCACCGTGAACGTGGAGGTTTTCCTGGGCTGCGAACTCGTAGGCGTCGCACGCCGCTCCCCGTGCCAATGCAGCGGCCTCGGGGAGATCTTCGGGACTGCTGTTCAGCGCCCAGGCACCGAAGAAGCAATTGGACCGCGCCAACTCAATGCGCATGTACATGTCTGAGATGCGGTGCTTGATCCCCTGGTACGTCCCGAGCGGCCGCCCGAAAATGTACCGTTCCAGCGCATAATCGCGCGCCATTTCTAAGCAGCGTTGGGCCCCACCCAACTGTTCGAAGGCAACCAGAATGGCCATGCGGTTGAGCAGCTGATCCAGCAGTTCAGCACCTGAACCTTGGCCACCCAGCAACTCTGCCTCCACTTGGTCGAACTGGACCTCAGCCAACTTGCGGTGCAGCTCGATCGTTTTGATCGACTGGCGTTTGATCCCCGGCTGGTCAAGACGAACGATGTACAGCGACAGTGCGCCCCGTTCGTCTTGGGCGCTGACCACCGCAAAGTCCGCGATCTCAGCGTCCATTACTGGCACCTTGGTGCCCGTCAGCTTGCCGTTTTTGACCTGCGCCTGCATGCCGGCCGCATCGTGACGACCGTTGGCCTCGAAATAGGCGATGGTGCCAATCAGTTCGCCGCTGGCAAGCCCTGGCAGATGCGCCTGCTTCTGGGTTTCGCTGCCGGCCAGCATGATGGCCTCTGCGGCCCCACTGATGGACGCCGTATAGGGTGTGTGCGCCAAACAGTATCCGAGTTCTTCGGCGACGACGACTTGGTTCAGGGCGCCCATGCCCGCCCCGCCAAACTCCTCAGGGATTCCAATGCCGAGGTAGCCGTTCTCGGCCATGAGCCCCCAGAGCTCTGCATCATGGGTGCTCCCAGCCTCCATGTGCTTATGAAACGCCTCCAGCGTCGCCTTGTCCGCGAGCAGCTTTCGGGCCGCGTCGCGCAGGGCATCTTGGTCTTCGTCAAAGAGAAAATTCATTGCTCCCTCACTTTCCGATGGTGGGTTGTTATCAATGAGAGCCAGTGGCACTCCGCGGCGGGTCCGGGTGGCCACACAACCCCGTGAACTGACCTTCCGGTCAGTTCGGGACAGGTTAACCAATATCGGGGGCGCGGAGAACCGGCCGCTGCACTCAGCCGGAGATGCTCAGCGCCAATCCGGCTGATTCGAGTACCTCCGCCTCGCGCTCAAGGTCAGCGGCGGTGAGGGGGTGGGCCAGCAGCCAGCCTTCGGGAAACTGAACCAACAGGCGTTCCGCGTCTGCTCGAGCCAACACCGCTGGAACCGGATGCGCGCCGCGGGTGTGGTGCAACAAGACTGCCAGGCGCAGCAGCACGGTCAGCCTGCGCACCACGGTAGCATCGCCTTTCAGCACCTCGAACTCCTCTGCACGCGGGAAACGGCGCCGATGGCCCTGGATCAGAATCGCCAGGGCAGACTGGGTTTGTCGAGTGAACCCTAGGAGGTCTGCGCGACCGACGATGTACGCACCGTGCCGGTGGTACTGGGAGTGGGAAATCGACAGGCCGATCTCGTGCAGATCCGCAGCCCAGGCGAGCCAGCGCCGAGGACGCCCTCCGTCGAGCGCCCAGCCGGGAGCGATCTGGTCGAACAAGGTCAGGGCAGTGGACTCGACCCGCCGCGCCTGCATGCGGTCGACGTGGAAGCGCCGCATCAACCCATCGATGGTGCGGCGCCGGACATCCTCATGGGCCGAGCGGCCGATCAGATCCCACAGGATGCCCTCGCGCAGGGCACCCTCCGAATACCGCATTTGGGTGAGGCCAAGGGTCTCGAACACCGCGCTCAGGATCGCGACCCCCGCGGGGAAGATACCGGCGCGGGCGTTGCTGAGGCCACGCACATTCAGCTTTTCAATGCGCTCGAAACCCAACAGTTGGTCGCGCAGCGCATGGAGTCCTTCCAATGTCACGCTGTCCGTGCTCCAACCGTTCTGAATCAATACCCGCTGGACCGCACGAACAGTGCCTGAGCTGCCCACCACATCGATCCAGGGGTATTCCTGCAGGGCCTCCTGTACAGGGGCCAGTTCGCTGCTGGCGCTGAGTACCGCGCGCTCGAACCCTTTTCGGGTCAGCTTTCCAGCGGGAAAAAACCGCTCCGAATAGCTGACTGCACCGATCGACAGACTTTCCAGCACCAGGGGCTCAAACCGCTCGCCAACGATGAGCTCGGTGCTGCCTCCACCAATGTCGACCACCAGCCTGCCATGATCGTCGTCCGCGAGTGTGTGGGCGACTCCGAGGTAAATCAGCCGTGCTTCCTCGACACCGGAGATGACTTCGATCGGGTAACCCAGCACGGCTTCGGCCCGGGCGATGAAACTGTCCGCGTTCACCGCCACACGCAGCGTATTGGTGGCACGCACCGCCACGCTGTCCTGGGGCATGCCGTGTAGGCGTTGCGCGAACATGCGCAGACATTGTAGGCCCCGCTGCTGCGCGGCCTCGTGCAGGTAGGCATCTTGGTCCAGCCCGGCGGCAAGGCGAACCTTTTCGCGGAACTTCTGCAGCGGTCGGACCTCGTTGCCGTGCAACTCGCCGATCAGCAGGTGAAAACTGTTGCTGCCAAGGTCTACGGCCGCAAACCGGGGAGGGGCCTGCAGCAATTCGCCCTGGGCGGGCTCACCGTCGGACATGCTACTGCTCGCCGTTGGGGGACGTAGGAACGGGCGCGATTGTAACAAACCCCAGCATCACCCACCCGCCGCAGTCAGACCGGATAGACGCGCGGCTCAATCTCAAGCGCAACGCCAAAGTGGTGCAGCACATCCGCCTGGATTCGCTGGGCGAACTCCAGCAGCTGCGCCCCAGTGCCACCGCCGTGGTGGACAAGCACCAGTGCCTGATGTTCATGGACCCCAAATGCACCGCAGCGCCGGCCCTTCCAGCCCAGGGCGTCGATCATCCAGCCCGCCGCCAGCTTGCGGTGGCCAGCAGCTTCGGGGTAGCTGACCAGGCCCGGAAAGCGGGCCTCCAGTGCACGCCAAGAGACCGCATCGATGACGGGATTGTGAAAGAAGCTGCCCACATTCGGCAGGCCTGTCGGATCCGGCAGCTTGCGGCGACGGACGGCCAGGACCGCCTCACGCACTGCCCTCGCACTGGGCTTGGCCCCTACCGCCACCAACTCGGCCTGAATTTCAGGGTGGTCAAGCGGCGCCGGATTGCCGGTACGCAACCGCAGCACCACCCGGGTGATCACCCAAGCGTCCGCTTCATCCTGTTTGAAACGGCTGGTGCGGTAGCCAAATCTGCAATCCTGAGCGGAAAAGCAATGGGTTTTCCCGCTGCGCCGGTCCACCGCGTACACGGCCTCCACCAGGCTGCCAACCTCGGCGCCATACGCGCCGATGTTCTGCATGGGCGCAGCGCCGACAGTACCTGGAATACCGCTGAGGCATTCCAGGCCGGTCAAGCCGCGCTTGAGGGTCTCTGCGACCAGGGCATCCCATGTGTGGCCCGCCTGCACCTCCGCTCGCACACCGCGGCCGGCTGACTCGAAGCGCACACCCGCTGCACCCAACTGTACCGTGAGGCCGGGCCAATCCGCCCGCGGCACCAGATTGCTCCCGCCGCCAAGGATCCAGGTTGGCAGCTGGCGGCGACGGGCCCAGGCCATTGCCTCTGGCACTGCCCCGACGTCGGCAAGTCGGACGAAATACTGCGCCCGCACGGGCAGGCGCAAGCTGTTGCAGGCGGACAGGTCTACCTGCTCCCTGGGCGTCTGCGCGCACATCAGCGGAAACGATCGCGCCGGCGGCTGTTCAACGCACGACCTTGAGCCACTGGCCGGATTCTGGATCACCCTGGGGATAGTGTTGGTTCAGCAAGCGCAGCTGGGACTCAACCAATCCAGTGAGTGGGGAGCGCTCGGCCAATGCAGCGTAGGTCGTGCCGGCTTCGGCACGGACCAGGGCAATCCGCAGTGGCTGGGCCGCAGCCCGTTCCTCGTCGGTGAGGCGATGCAGAGAACGCGCCGCATCCAAGAAGGCGGGTTCAAAGTTCGCCAATGCATTGGTGTCCCGCACAAGCCCGACAAATAGGTAGGCCGTCTGATCGACGTACAGCACACTCACGCGCGCGAGCTGTTCCCCCTGACCGGTCCGAACCCGCGCCCGACCTGTGTACCCAGGCAGGTCACCCTGCAGCTCCGTCCCAGCCGTTACCTGCAACCCCAGACGCTCGGTCAGAAAACGTTCAGGGGGAATCTTGCGGTTGATGTCGTCGGCCAGCATGACCAAAGTCGCCTCTCCGCCTGGATGCGCCGAAACCACCTGCTGGGGCTGATTCGAAAGGTGCCAGTGTTCAGGGAAAGTGACCGCGATGCCAAGCTGTTCATGGAAAAAGCGGTTGCCCCGGCGAACGCCCTGAGCCGGACTGTCACCGAAAACCATGCCATCGATTTTTTTGAGGTACGCCCCACGGCGTTCGTCTGCCTCGACTCCGGCATACAGGGGCAGCGCCTCGGACACCACCTCCTGCAAACGCCGGTCGTTGTCCGGGTGGGTCGCGAACAACCCATGGTAAGTTTGGATGCGCTGTCCGGATTGTTCGGCGACTTCTGCGGCGTAGGCTTCCTGGGCTTTCAGAACCCGCAGCACACCCAGCATGCTCTGTGGCGGATAGCCAGTGCGGGCCAGGTACTCGGCACCCAGCCGGTCCGATTCAAGCTCGTGTTCCCGTCCATACCCACTGAGAATCGCCTGAGACAGGACCGAGTAGAGCTGCTCGGCGGCGCCGGCACGCAGCTCAGGCAACAGGATTTGGGCCACCACCATTCCTGCCCCTGCGACCTGCGCCGCGCTTTGTTGGCGCACACCGTGCCGGGCGGTGACGTGACCGATTTCATGGCCCAGCACCGCTGCCAGCTCGGCTTCAGAGTCGAGGTATGCCATGAGCCCACGGGTGATGTAGATGTACCCACCGGGGAGCGCGAAGGCGTTTACGTCGGTTGAATCCAACACCGTGAAGCGGTACACGAGCTCCGAACGGTGGCTGTTCTCCGCCAACCGGGTACCGACCTGCTGTACGTAGCTCTGCAACGCCTCATCTGCGTAGCGCCCGTACTGCTGGAGTATCTTGGGGTGGTATTGGCGGCCCACCGAAATTTCCTCGGACTCGCTCATCAGCACCAGGTTTTGCTGGCCTGTGACCGGGTTGACCGCGCAACCGGCAAACAGCATCCCAGCCAAGCAGAAACCCAGTGTCGCCAGCACTCGGCCCCGCCCTGGGTACAGGTCAGACACGGTTCGCTGCAAGGCCCGCATTCGGATCAGCCGTACACCGGGGGTTCACCCGGCGGCCGCGTCTTGAAGCGTTTGTGGATCCACAAATACTGTTCAGGATGGGCGCGAATCACCGACTCAAAATGGGCATTGATGCGCAGGGTGTCCGCATAGTCGTCACCACTCGGAAAGTTGTCCAACGCCGGTGCGATACTGACATGGTGGCCCCGCCCGTCCGGCGAGCGAGTGAAAGCGAGCAGCAGCACCGGACAGCCAATTTCTCGGGCGTAGTCGGAAACGTTCGGGATGGTCGCGGTCGGGACGCCAAAAAACGGCACGAAGAGGCTGCGTTTGGGGCCGAAATCTTGGTCTGGCACCACGGCGACAAAGTGTCCCGCCTGGCCGCGGGACAGCAGTTCACGGACCTGTTTGTGCGGGATCAAATGCACATTGTGACGCAGACGCTGGCGCTTGCTGACTTCCTCGAAAACCCGGTTTTTCTGCACCTTATACAGCGCATGGAAATGTCCGTAGCGCCCGACAATCCGGGCCGTGAGGTCAATGGCCAGGAAGTGAAATGCCACCAAGAGTACGCCTTGTCCACCTGCCTGGGCCGCCTTGAGGTGCTCCAGCCCCTCAACCTTGGCGATCTTCTCGATGCGCGCATCGCTCGCCCACCAGGCGTAGCCGGTTTCAGTCAAGGTGATGCCCAATTGCTCGAAATGCCGGCGAATCAATGCCTCGCGTTCGGGACAAGACAACTCCGGGAAACAAAGCGCCAGGTTGCGCCGCGCGACCTCGATCCGGGAACCACCGACCAGCATCAGTGCCCGTCCAATGCCCCTGCCAATCTGATACAGCCACGCATAGGGAAGGTGAGCGGACAGGCGCCACAGCCCGATCACCAGCCAACTTGGCCAATGGCGGGGGGGGGACAGTGAGGGATCGATGGGTTCAGACACGTTCGGCACACACGCAAAGAGGTCCTTCGGGCGAGGCGGAATTGCTCCAAGAAAAGGGCGGT
>DHQM01000071.1 GCA_002408105.1 Gammaproteobacteria bacterium UBA5338
AACTCCCAGTCGCGCTGGTCGTGGGCCGGGACAGCCATGACCGCGCCGGCGCCATACTCCATCAGAACAAAGTTCGCGACCCACACTGGAATTGGAGCGCCAGTCAGGGGGTGGCGTGCAGAGATGCCAGTTGCAACCCCTTCCTTTTCGGCAGTGGCCAACGCCGCCTCGGCAACCTGCATGGATTGACACCGTTCGATGAAGTCTTGCAGTGGCCGGTTGGTTCGCGCCGCACGCTGGGCCAGTGGATGCTGTGGTGCCACTGCCAGGTAGGTGACACCGAACAGGGTGTCGGGCCTGGTGGTGTAGACGCGCAGCGGCTCGTTTTCGCCGTCCACCGGAAAAGACAACTCGACCCCCTCGGATCGGCCAATCCAATTGCGCTGCATAGCTTTGACCTGCTCGGGCCAGCCGTCCAGGTCGTCCAGTCCGTGCAACAACTCCTCCGCGTAGTCCGTGATGCGCAGGAACCACTGGGGAATCTCGCGTTGCTCGACCGTTGCACCTGACCGCCAGCCTTTCCCGTCGATCACCTGCTCGTTCGCCAACACGGTTTGGTCCACTGGATCCCAGTTCACTGTGGAGGACTTGCGGTACACCAGACCTTGTTTGAACAGCCGCACGAACAGCCATTGTTCCCAGCGGTAATACTCCGGCTCGCAGGTTGCAAGTTCCCGGCGCCAGTCGTAAGCGAAACCAAGGCGTTTGAGTTGGGTGCGCATGTGCGCGATGTTGTCGTGGGTCCATGTCGCCGGGGGCACTTGGTGCTTGAGCGCGGCGTTTTCTGCAGGTAGCCCGAAGGCATCCCAGCCCATTGGTTGCAGCACTTCACGGCCCTGCATGCGTTGAAACCGGGCGATGACGTCACCGATGGTGTAGTTGCGCACGTGCCCCATGTGCAGCTTGCCACTCGGGTACGGAAACATTGAAAGGCAATAGAACTTCGGTTTGCTGGAGTCGGGGTGCGCGTGAAAGGCGCCGCTGCGTTCCCACTGGTCCTGAATGCGAACTTCGAGGGATTGGGGGTGGTATTCGGGGCTGGCGGTAGACATGAGCGGGGAGGTGCCTTGCTGAAAATCTGTCGGTGGTCGATTGGTTTTGGGTTGGCGAATCGCTACCATGGCAAGCGAGATTCGCATCCCTGGCCGCTGACTGCCGCGCCTACCTAGGATACCGCAAAGCGCCTGGCTTGAATCAGGCTCAGCACAATCCTTGGACGGTCCAGACATCAGATCAAAGCACCAGCGCAGAACACCACGCCAATTCACCATGGGAGTACAAGGCTGTGCACTCAGCCGACCAGCAAGACCCCAATCAACAGGACCACGCCCTTGCGCGGGCGTATCGACGGCTGCTCGACCGCCTCGAAGCGCTGGGCGACAAGGCACGCGAAGGCTTGCACGAAGAGTTGGACGAAGCCGTGGCGGCTGAACACGAGCTGGAATCGTTCACCAAGGACGAGTTGGCCCTGGCCCGGGCCTACCTGGAGCGGGACCTGCATGCAGTGGCCGAGTATGTTGAAGAGACTGGGCGAGGGTTTCGCGACTGGCTGCGCTTGGATCTGAGCCTGCTCGAAGCCCGGGCCCTGGAGGCGGTCTTTTCCGCCGCAGATCCAACAGGAGTTGGCCTGACCCGGTTGCGTGCAGATTTGTCGCACCGCAAGGCAGACCCAGCGGCTGGTGAGGTTTGCTATCCGGGTGAGTTTTCCTGTCAGCGCTGCGGCCACGTGCAACGGCTGGTGGTCGTGGATGTGTTGCCACGGTGTTCTGCATGCTCAGGCTCGGCATTTCGCCGGGTCTCCGCCTAGCTCCGACCGCGTTCGAAACGGCTCCGCTTGGCCGTGCGCCGATGGCTCAAAGCGCTGTTGCTTCCGCCCGGGCTGAACCTCTGGATGGCCGTTCTTGGCGTCCTGCTTCTGGCGTGGCATCCGGCGCTCGGATATGGGTTGGTCTGTTTGGCGTTGGCGGTGCTTTACCTCTGCTCGACCGGTTGGTTCGTGCGCCGCTTGCGCGGCCTGCTCTGTGGCCAGGTGCCTGCATTCGAGGTTCAGACTGCAACGCTTCGTGAGACGGCCGAAGTGTTGGTGTTGCTGTCCGCGGGCCGGGTCCGCGGCGCTGGAGCCGACCGTCCCAGCGAATTGGGCTACGCGCGCCTGCGCCACGGGGCTGCACTGGCCAGAGCGACTGGACTGCCCCTGCTCATTACCGGGGGCTCTCCAGGCTGGGCCGGAGCGACCAGCGAGGCGCAACTGCTCGACGATGAGCTTTGGCGCCTGTATGGCATGCGTGCGCATTGGCTGGAGCACCGTGCCCGAACCACCTGGGGAAACGCTCGATATTCAGCCGAGCTTCTAAGTGGGTCAGGCATCGCTCGGGTCGCGCTGGTCACCCACGCGTGGCACTTGCCACGCGCACGCTGTGCGTTCGAGCGCACGCAACTCACGCCATTGGCTGCGCCGGTCGAAGAGGCTGCCCTTGGATCGAGCAGGGAAAGCGGTGAGTGGCGGCCTTCGGCCTCGGCGCTGCGCATGGCTGTGCTGCTCTTGCACGAGGCCCTGGGGCTGGTGTGGTACCGCTATGCGGTGCGGTGATGGTGTCGACGGTGGCCCAGCCACAAGCAGGCAACGCTGATCAGCGGCAGCCAAAGGGGCCAGCGCCCCCACCGGCTCCATGGGGTTTGACCGTCGGTTGGCTGAATCTTGCCGCGCAGGGTTTGGCGCACAAAGCGTTCGCTGCGCTGGAGTACCTTGCCCCGGTGGTCGATCAAGGCGGTGTAGCCATCGTTGGTGCCACGCACCAGGGGGCGGCCGTTTTCGATGGCCCGAAGGCGCGCAATTTCCAGGTGCTGGTGGGGCCCCCAGCTGTCCCCGAACCAGGCATCGTTGCTGACGGTGAGGAGCAGGTCGACCGGGGTGCGCCGGGCGAGCCCGGCGTAGGCGACTTCGTAACAGATCAGCGGCAACACCTGCAGCCCTGCTGCGTGCAGCGGCGGTTGATCGGCAGCGCCCCGGTGAAAGCTTGACATGGGTAGGTCAAAGAACCGGATCAAGCCTCGCAGCCAGCGCTCCAGCGGCACGTACTCCCCAAATGGGACCAGCCGCTGTTTGTCATACCGCCCGGGCGTCGCCCCCAGCGTGATCAGGCTGTTGTGCGCAATGAAGTCGTCGTCTCCAGCCGGCGCCAGAGTTGGAATGCCGGTGATTAGGGCGGTGCCGCTCTGAAGGGCGCGGGCTTGTAGTGTCTCCAGGACGTCGGCGATCTGTACGGGAAACAACGGGATCGCCGCTTCGGGCCAAACAATGAGGTCGGCGACGCCCCACAGGGGTTCCGAGTCGACCTGCAACTGCTCCACTGTGGCATCGGCCACCAAGGGGTCCCACTTGAGAGACTGGGGCACGCTTGGTTGCACCAGCGCCACCTCCATCTGGGTGTGTGGGCGTGGGGTAACCCACTCGAGTCCATTGCCGATTGCGCCGACGACGACCAGCGCCGAGGCGGCCGTGAGCCCTACCAGGGCGGCTCGCATCCGGGCCCTCCAGGAGGTGGTGTTCTCAGCGGTCGGCCACAGATCGGTGCCGATGCGCCATACCAGCGCCGTCAGCAGCACGAGCAGGTACCCAGTGCCCAGGGTCCCGACCAGGGGTAGCCAGCCCGCCATCGGCGTATCGAGGCTGGCGGTTCCGAGGTACAGCCAGGGAAATCCCGTGAGCAACCAGCCGCGGAGCCATTCAATGCCTAGCCACAGCAACGGAAACAGGGTGAGTTGGGGCGCAGGGAACTGGGCACGGCCGCGCGCGTAGAGCGCGCCAAGCAGCGCGTATAGCAGCGCCAGGCCAGCAACGAATGCCGCGGTCAAGGCTGCTGAGGTTGCGATGCCAATCCCGCCGTAGCGCTGCATGCTGACGTAGACCCAAGAGGCACCAACCCCGAACAGCCCCAAGCCGTACCCGTAGCCGGTCAAAGCCCCGCGCTGCGGTTTCTGTTCAAGGGCAATCAAGAGTGCCAGGGGTGCAACCAGCGCGAGGGGGCGAGCGGCGACCGGCGCCAGGGCCAGAGGGTGCAATGCTCCCCCTACAAGGGCGAGCCAGAGGTGCATCACTCCGGTGACTCGTCGACAAATACCCGCAACAGGCGAACGCGGCGGTTGTCGGCATTGAGTACCCGAAAGGTCAGTCCCTCGATTTCGATGGATTCGTTGCGTTTGGGTACCCGGCCAAATTGCTGCACCACGATTCCGCCGATGGTATCGAATTCGTCGTCACTGAAATCGGTGTGGAATGCCTCGTTGAATTCGTCGATCGGCGTCACGGCTTTCACGACGTAGTTGGTCCGATCAAAACGCTTGATGTAGCTGTCATCGTCCACATCGTGCTCGTCTTCAATCTCTCCGACGATTTGCTCCAACACGTCTTCAATTGTCACCACGCCAGCCATCGTGCCGTATTCATCGATCACCACCGCCATGTGGCTGCGAGTCGCACGAAATTCCCGCAGCAATACATTGAGGCGCTTGCTCTCGGGGACAAACGATGCCGGGCGCACGTGGTCCTTGATCTCGAAGGTTTCGATGTCTTCAGCCAACGCCAGTGGTAGCAGGTCTTTCGCCAGTAGAATTCCCAGTACGTCGCCGTCCGAGTCGATGACCGGAAAGCGCGAGTGGGCCGACTGAATCACGATGGGAAGCAGTTCTCGCGGCGAGGCATCCGCGCGCACGGTCACGAGTTGGGCCTTCGGGATCATGATGTCACGCACCTGCATGTCGGAAACCTGCAGGGCGCCTTCGATGATACCGAGCGCTTCGCTGTCGAGCTCCTCACGTGCTTCGGCGCGGCGAAGCATTTCGGTGATCTCTTCGCGGCTTTCCGGAACTGGAGTGAGGCAGCGGCGCAAGGGCTCCAGCCAGCGTGGCCACCGGCTCCGAAAAGGGGAGTTATTCATTGGCAGGGGTTCGGTGAGTAGGGGTCTGGAATGCCCAGATCCGCCAAAATGCGCCGTTCCACGGACTCCATCTCCTCGGCTTGGGATTCTTCTTCGTGGTCATGTCCCAGCAGGTGCAGGCACCCGTGTACCACCAAGTGGGCAAAGTGGTCAAAATACGGCTTGTCCTGGTCCAGTGCTTCGCTCGCCACCAAGGGCACGCAGATCACCAAGTCTCCCAACATGCAGAGGGTCACCCCCTCGGGCAGTTCAGTTGCAAAACTGAGGACATTGGTTGGCCCGCTGCGGCCTCGATACTGCTGGTTCAGGGCCGCACTTTCATCGCGGTCAACCAGTCGGACACAGACTTCCGCTGCGGTCCTGAAAGGCAGCAATGCCGCCTCGACCCAGCGCTGGATCTGCTGGCGCTTTGGCGCCAGTGTGGCTGTCGTTGCCACTTGAACGTCAAGCTGTACGCTCATTCAACTGCGGCTGTGTCGCTGGGACGCTCCGCATCGTTGTAGGCTTCGACTATTTTTTGTACCAGTGGATGCCGCACCACATCTTTGCTCGTGAACCGGGTCACCGCGATGCCGGGAATGTTCGCCAACACCCGGGTCGCTTCAATGAGACCGGACTGGTGCCTCTGCGGCAAGTCGACCTGGGTGACATCGCCGGTCACTACCGCAGTGGAGCCAAACCCGATGCGGGTGAGGAACATCTTCATTTGTTCCCGAGTCGTGTTCTGACCCTCATCGAGAATGATAAAGGCGTTGTTGAGGGTTCGCCCGCGCATGTACGCCAGCGGTGCCACCTCAATCACATTGCGTTCGATCAACTTCAGAACCCGCTCAAATCCGATCATTTCGTAAAGCGCGTCGTACAGAGGCCGCAAATACGGATCGATTTTTTGCGCCAGATCGCCAGGCAGAAAGCCGAGCTTTTCCCCGGCCTCGACCGCGGGTCTGACGAGCAGGATGCGCTCCACGCGCTCCTGCTCCAAGGCTTGAACGGCACAGGCAACCGCCAGATAGGTCTTGCCCGTGCCGGCAGGCCCGATGCCGAAGTTCAAGTCGTGGGTTTGAATGGCACGCACATAGGACTGTTGGTGTGCGCCGCGCGGCTTGATGGTGAACCTGCGGGTGTGAATCAAGGCCGGAGGAGCAGGGTCGGGCACTGCAGAGACGGGCTTGTGAAAGGCTTCCAAGCTGGATTCCTGTAAGTAGAGGTGGATGAGGTCGGGCGTGACTTCGGCGCCGGCGTGGGTGTCTGCGTAGAGCTGTTGCAGCAAGTGGCCGGCGGTGGCCACGGGGCGCCGGGCACCAAGCAACTGGAAATCATTGCCTCGGGCACGAATTTCGACACCCAGCCTGCGCTCGATCTGACGCAGGTTCTCGTCCCACTGGCCACAGAGGCTGGCGAGGCGGTGAACGTCGTTGGGTTCCAGCTGCAGGTGCTGGATTTCGGGGCTGCTACTCAAACTGGTTGCTGGACTGTTCGGCGTTGGCTACCCAGGTGGGTTCAGCTTATCCACTTCGTACCTGCAGGGGAACCCCTGCCTTGGCGGTTTGGCTCCTGGTGGTCGGTGCGCTCCTGGTGCCTGTGTCAGGGCCTTGCGATTTCCAGCTGCTTTCCAGCCAGGGAATTGGGGTGGGCGGCGGTGATTTCAACGGGAACCAGGGTTCCGACCAGGGCCTCAGAACCGGGAAAGTTGACCACCCGGTTGTTTTCGGTGCGGCCCGATATCAGGCCCTCGCCACGCTTGGCTGGGCCCTGCACCAACACCGTTTGGACCGTGCCCACCATGGCCGAACTGATGGCGAGCGCTTGCTCCCTGATCCGTGACTGTAGCCGCGCCAGTCGCGCCTGGTGAACGGATTTGGGTGTCGAGTCGGTCAGTTGCGCGGCTGGGGTCCCAGGCCTTGCGCTGTAGATGAAACTGAAAGAGTGATCAAAGCCAACTGCATCGATCAAGTCCATGGTATGTTCGAAATCGGCATCGGTTTCGCCCGGAAAGCCCACAATGAAGTCGGATGAGATGCTGATCCCTGGACGCGCCGCCTTCAATGCCCGGATCGTTTCGAGGTATTCGGCGACGGTATGGTTGCGCTTCATCGCACTGAGAATGCGGTCCGAGCCGCTTTGAACCGGCAGGTGCAAGTGGCCGACCAGTTTGGCCTCCGAAGCGAAAGCGTCGATGAGGCCAGGCGTCATCTCCAGCGGGTGCGAGGTGGTGAAGCGAAGCCGTTCGATTCCGTCAATCGCCGCCAGGTAATGGATCAGCTCGGCAAAGTCCACGGCCTCGCCGCCCTCCGTGAGCCCGCGGTACCCGTTGACGTTCTGGCCGAGCAGGGTGACTTCGCGCACGCCCTTTTCTGCCAGCAGCGCACACTCGGCGAGCACATCGTCAAAGGGTCGGCTCACCTCTTCACCCCTGGTGTAGGGGACCACACAAAAGCTGCAGTATTTGCTGCAGCCTTCCATGACAGTGACGAAGGCCAGGGGGCCGTCGACCCTTGGGTCGGGGAGTGCGTCGAACTTCTCGATTTCAGGGAAACTGATGTCCACCACAGGCAGCCGCGACCGGGTCCGTTCGGCCAACATGGCCGGAACCCGGTGCAGGGTTTGTGGACCAAAAATCAAGTCAACCTGAGGGGCACGGCTTCGGAGGGCCTCGCCCTCCTGGCTTGCCACGCAGCCGCCGACGCCAATTTGGATATCCGGGCGCCGCTGCTTCAGGCGCTTCCAGCGCCCCAGCTGATCGAACACCTTTTCTTGGGCCTTGTCGCGAATCGAGCATGTATTGAGCAGCAACAGATCGGCGTCTTCCGGCGTCGCGGACCGCTCGTAGTCGCCATCGGCGAGCAGATCGAAGAGGCGCTCCGAGTCGTACTCGTTCATCTGGCATCCGTGTGTCTGGATAAACACTTTCTTCGTCATGGCGGTGTGTAGGTCATCGCATTCGGGTGCGCAATTGTAGGTCGGGACGGCAAACAGGAACAGCGTCTGCCCGGCCCAAACGCACACCGCCGGCCCTGGCTGGGGCCGGCGGTGTAGGCACTGCGTTGCGGGCTGGTCAGGCTTTCATCGAAAGCAGGGTGCGGGCGACTTCACCGGCTTCCATGGCGCGCAGTGCTTCGTTCACTTCGCTCAGGGGGCGCACTTGTGAGATGAGCGGATCCAGCGCCAACTTGCCTTCCATGTAGAGGTCGACGAGGCGTGGGATATCGACGTGCACCTGGCCAGATCCATAGATGGAGCCGATGAGCTTTTTCTCTTGCAGGAAGTCGCCGAGGGGGATCTCTGCAGTCTTGCCAAAGCCCACGCCCACCACCACTGCGGTGCCGCCTGGGCGGATCATGGCGAAAGCCTGCTGCACGGTTGCACCCAGGCCAATGGCCTCGAAGGCGTAGTCGAGGGTAGGCGCAATGGCTTTGACCTGTTCGACCGGGTCGCCATCTTTGCCGTTGACGCAATGGGTGGCACCGAACTCGCGTGCCATCTCCAGCTTGTTCGGCAACAGGTCCACGGCAATGATGCGGTTGGCGCCTGCCAAGCGGGCACCCTGGATGATGTTTAGGCCAACACCGCCACAGCCGATCACGGCCACGTCGCTGCCGGCTTCGACCTTGGCGGTGTGAATCGCGGCGCCCACACCGGTCATGACACCGCAGCCGATGAGGCTCACCTTGTCCAGCGGGGCGTCGTTGCGAATTTTGATGATGCTGCTTTCCGGCAGCAGTACCTGATGGGCCCAGCCACCGACACCGACCCCTTGCATGACCGGCATGCCGTTCGCGGTGATGCGGGGGCGCTCGCCATCGACCTGGCGGGCGGGGATGTCACGGTTACAACAGAGCTGGCGCATGCCCTTGACGCAGTAGAAACAGTGTCCACAGGCGCCATAGAACGCGATGATGACATGGTCGCCGGGCTGGACTTTGGACACGGCGCCGCCCACCTCCTTGACCACGCCGGCCGCTTCATGGCCGAGGATAATGGGCACAGGCGCTTGGGGCAGCATGTGCATCACATGCAGGTCGCTGTGACACACCCCACAGGCTTCCAGGTCCACCAGCACTTCATTGGGCTCGACGCTGCCGAGCTCAACGTCCTCGACTTGGATGGGTTTATCAGCTGCGCGATAGAGTGCGGCTTTCATGGGGCGTCTCCTTGATGGGGTTTGGCTTGGCTGCGCGGCGCGCACCAGCATCTATTCTTGTAGGACAAACTGACACATGATACCCATGGGGTCTGAGACCGACAAGACGCGACCGGCCGTCCACTGCCCCCTTCCAGGGCTTGATTCCTGGGCGCCTGGGACCCATTGTGAACGCTTTTGCTGCGCCAGAGCCGCAAACACCCCTTGCGGCTCTATGGTGCGTGCCCCTCGATGACTCCCCAGAGCAGGACCCATATGGCCGACCCCTTGATGTACAAAGTGATCTTCCTCAACCAGGGCATGGTCTACGAAATCTACTGTCGGCAACTGTACCAAAGCGATTTGTATGGGTTTATCGAGGTCGAAGAATTGGTCTTTGGTGAGCGGAGCCAGTTGTTGGTCGACCCGGGAGAGGAGCGCCTGAAACGGGAGTTCGAAGCGGTCAAGCGCAGCTACATTCCGATGCACGCCGTCATCCGCGTCGACGAAGTTGAGCGCGAGGGGGTTCCTAAGGTTACTGAAGCCAAATCGGGCGGCGGCACCGTCACGCCCTTCCCCTCCGGACAATTCCGCCCTGCCCCGCAGCGGGACTGAGCACAGAGCGGGGAAATCACGCTCCGGTCGATCGGGCTCGGAGGGTTGCCAATTCGATTGCAGTGACCAGCACCTCCATGCTTTGTTGCAGTTCGTCCAAGCTGGGAAACGTTGGTGCAATGCGGATGTTGCGGTTTTCAGGGTCTTGGCCGAGAGGAAAAGTGGCGCCAGCGGGGGTCAGCTTTACGCCGGCCTGCGTGCAGAGTTCGACCACTTGGCGGGCGAGCCCCGGTTGTGTGTCCAGCGACACGAAGTAGCCGCCTTTGGGCTGACTCCATTCGGCAATGTTCAGCGCCTGCAGCCGCTGCTCCAGCGTTTCGAGAACACAGCGAAACTTGGGGGCCAAAATCGCTGCGTGGCGCCTCATATGTGTTTCAAGTGTTGCGGTGTCGGGCAGGAAGCGTGCGTGGGCCAGTTGGTTGACCTTGTTGGCTCCGATGGTGTGCACGCCCAGATGCTTGGCGAATCTCGCCAGGGTTTCCGGGGCGCTCGCTAGAAAGGAAATTCCCGCGCCGGCGTAGGTGACCTTGGAAGTGGATGCCGTCAGCAGCACGGCATCGGCGGTGCCTGCTTTGCGTGCCAGGCCCATCAGGTCGGCGAGCTGGATTCGCTCCGGCCCGAGGTCGTGCACGGCGTAGGCGTTGTCCCACATCACAACGAAGCCCGAACCTGCGGCGCGCGGCAACGCGGCGATGCGGGCAACGGTTTCGTCGCTGTAGGTTTCGCCGGTTGGATTGGAGTATTTCGGCACGCACCAGATGCCCTTGATTGTTGGGTCGCGTCGCACCAATGCTTCCACTTTGTCCATGTCCGGCCCAGCGCCTGTCAGGGGTACGGGGATCATCTCGATACCGAAGGTGTCGCAGATGGCGAAGTGGCGATCGTACCCAGGGACCGGGCACAGGAACCGCACCTTGCCTTCGTGGCTCCAAGGCGCGGCGCCGGGCCGCAAGCCAAAGGCATGCGCGAACAGGATGCAGCAGTACATCAGGCTTAGGCTGCTGTTTCCGCCGACCAGGACGTCCGTGGGTTCCACCCCCAACAGGGTGGCGCCCAGCCGCTTGGCCTCGGGCAGGCCGTCGAGGTGGCCATAATTGCGCACGTCGATGCCGTCTTGGCTGCGCAGGAATCTGCTCAGGTGGCTGATCTGGATTCGGTAAAGGTGGAACTGGAAGAGGCGAGGGCTGCGGTGGAAGAAGCACGCCAGATCGCCGAGCAAATTGTGCTGGAAGCACAACAGCATGCAAACCAGATTCGCCAGAGCTCAGTGGTCAATGATCAAGCCGGCGATTTGAGCCCGGTAGAGA
>DHQM01000215.1 GCA_002408105.1 Gammaproteobacteria bacterium UBA5338
CCGGTACACGTTCTTGCGGGACCGGTGCAGTTTGCCCCGCGTGCCGTCGGTGAGTGCGGCGCTGACGTGGGGTTCGATCCCGAGGTCTTGTCCCGCCGCCTGTTCCAGCATCCAGCCTAGGGGTGCGTCCGCGGCGATGCGACCCGTGTTTTTGTCTGGTGGGTAGGAACCGCCTACATCTGAGTGGGATCCAGCGAACCAAACCTGCTTCAAATCAACCCCTGGGCGCGGAGTCCAAACGGTGGGCTCGAAGTCGGACCGCTGCTCATCGATGGCCAGGGCGTGGCGTGCGAATTGCACATTGGCGCCCATCTTGGTGTCGTAGAACTCGTCGTTGCGATCGAACAGGCCCATGAGGCTGACGGGAACGCCCAGCGCACCAACGGTGTCCCACACCCCCACAAAGTGGACTGCCCTGGACGGGTGGCTGTGGTCGGCGCGGAACTTGACCGCCGAGTCGCCATCCGGATGGTTCCGGGCTGTGGGGCTTTTGTAGATCTTCCAGGCTTCGGCGATGAGCCGAGCGTCCGCGCGCTTCACAATGCCGCAGTTGTTGATCAACCCGCTCAGCGCGCGGACAGTGTAGGCGCCGCGGCTGAAACCGAACAGGAAGATCCGGTCGCCATGGGCGTAGTTCTGCACAATGTAGCGGTATCCATCCAGGATGTTCTTGTGAATCCCGCGGCCGGTGACTCCGGCCGAGAGTTGATTGTGGTAGGACCCGAGACCCCAGTCGTAAAAGACGTGCTGCTTGGTGCCGCTGTGGGTGGGTTGAATCGCCCGGGCGAGCTTGAGCACGTTGGTGGGGTGGTCCTTCTCGATGTCCTCTTCCGGGCCGTTCCAGGTGCCGTCGGCACAGATCACCAGGTTTGCCATTTGCGGGGTTCCTTGTTGGGCCGGCTCGCGGGGTGCGCCGGTTTTCTCGAGTAATTCGGGTCCGTCGTTGGTGTTGTCCAAAACCTGGCGCAGCCGCTCCTGCGCTTGGGTCATTGAGCGGGTCTGTGGCTGGATGGTTGAACCCACTCAATCGCCGGCCCGCTTCGCGACGTAGTAGCCATAACCGAAGTATTCGCGGTACCGCTCAAAAAGAGCGACCTCCTGCTCCTCGGCCGCCACAATCGCGGCGGCGGCTGGGAGGTTTTGATTGCGCGAGAGAAAGTCGGCGAAGCGGGCCTGCAGCGGGCGGTAGTAGTTCTCGAGCCAGCAGCGTGGTGGCAGCACAAAGTAGCCGACGGGTGAAAACCCGCTGCGCTCAAGGAGCGCCATTTTTTCCGCTGCGGTCCCGACCTCTGGGTACTGGGCCTTCCAGTGCGCCTCAAGCGCCTGGGGCCGCTGCTGTGTCAGCCAGGTCAGTTCGGAAACGGCCAGGATGCCGCCTGGTTTTAGAAAGCGGCGCCAGGCCCGGATGCCACTGGCAAAGCCCATGTTGTAGACCGCGCCTTCGGACCAGACCGCATCCAGGGACTGTGCCGCGAACGGCAGTGCTTCCATCGAAGCGACCTGGGTCTTGATGCGAGCGCCGAATTTTTCCCGTCTTGCCGCGGCATCAAGGCGCTGGAGGAATTCCGGCAACACATCCACCGCGGTGATTCTGGCATCCAGGGCCTTGGCCAGCACCAGGGTGGAGGCCCCCGTCCCGCAGCCGATGTCAGCAACCTGCAGTTGGCTTCGGGCCCCAAGGCCTGAAAGCGCGATGGCCAGGCGTGTCTCGTCATCACCACCTGGGCCCTGGCGCTCGCCGTCCTTGTGCAAGTCAATCAGTAGGGACAGGTCTTCCAACAGCAGGCTCTCGATGGGTTTGGAACGCTGGCCCGGATTCTGCTCAATCGGGTGGTTGAATCGCGTTCTTCGCGTTTGCAGGCCATGGTACCAATGATCCACCCTGCAGGCGTGTTATTCCTCCACCCACCGGCGCGCCACAATACGCTACTGAGGAGGCACTGCAGCAGGATCAGGCCGACATCGGGCCGAGCGGCGAGGCCCAGGTTCCGGCACAACCTGTGCTCCGCTAGACTTTGCGCTCCGCATGCTTTGGGGGCGCCATGAACGAGAGACCGACACCGGAAGCCCAATCCCGCAGCGTTGCAGCGCCGCGGCCGGTGCCCCCTGGCCGCATTCGCCGGCTGCTGACGTGGATCGGTGCGCACGAACCCCAGACATTGGCGGTGCTCATTCTCATTGCTGGCGGAGTCTGGCTGTTTGCCGAATTGGCGGACGAGGTGCTCGAAGGCGAGACGGCGCACTTCGACGAGCGGGTGCTGCTTTCGCTGCGGGCAACGGATGATCCGAGCGACCCGATCGGGCCTGGATGGTTCGAGGAAATGGCGCGCGACATCACCGGGCTCGGCGGTTTCGGCGTGCTCTTCCTATTGACACTCGCAGCCACGGGATACCTGCTGCTGCTTCGCAAAGGCCACACCGCGCTGTACCTCGTGCTTGCCGTTGGTGGTGGCATTGGGGTGAGCACGCTGCTCAAGAACCTGTTCGACCGCCCGCGCCCGGACCTCGTGCCGCACGCTCAGGTGGTCTACACCAGCAGCTTCCCGAGTGGGCACTCCATGATGTCCGCCGTGGTCTTTTTCACGCTTGCCGCCCTGTTGGCTGGCGTGCAGACCAATCTGCGTCTGCGGGCCTACCTGCTGTGCGTGGCTGCCCTGCTGGCCTTGCTGGTGGGCGCGAGCCGCGTCTACCTGGGTGTGCACTGGCCGACCGACGTGCTGGCCGGATGGACAGCGGGGGCAGCCTGGGCCTTGCTGTGCTGGGCGGTGGCCGAGCACCTGCGGCGCCGCGGCAAGGTCGAATAGGGCCCCCGGGCGGGGTATTCTCGCGTGACTCCGGCCCCGGCAGGCCGCACGGGCGCCAAGCCGGACAAAAAGCGGTCGACCTCCAGGCAAGACCTTCCCCCAACAGCCACCGACACCGTGATTTATACTGCCCCGGCTGCATCTCCCAGGAGGTACTCGGATGAGCATGATTCACTTTGTCGGCGGGGAAAAAGGTGGTGTTGGAAAGTCCGTCATGGCGCGGCTGCTGTCGCAGTATTTTCTCGATAAGGGGCAGACCTACGCGGGGCTGGATGCGGACCGCTCCCACGGCACGCTCAGCCGGTACTACGGCGAGTTCACCCAACCACTGGACCTAGCGCGGTTTGAAGACGCCGATCGGATCATGGAGGCGGCGCTTGACAGCGACCGCGCCGTGTTGATCGATCTACCGGCGCAAAGCCAACGTTTTTTGCAGCACTGGATTGAGGACAACGATGTCCTCGCGCTCTGCGACGAGATGCAGATCCCCGTGGTGTATTGGTACCTGGTGGACGATGGGGTTGATTCCGCGCAGCTGCTTGAGCAGTTCTTGGCAACCTATGGATCGGCACTGCGTTGTGTGGCCGTGAAGAACCAAGGCTGCGGGTCCGACTTCAGCGCCATAGACGAGCTGCCGGGCCTGGAGGCCCAGATGAGCCTGCCTGCGCTGCACGCCGAAACCATGCTGCGCATCGACCGGCGCGGGCTCAGCTTCTGGGCCGCGGCCAACGTCACCGAGGGCGAGGGCCCG
Organism: Gammaproteobacteria bacterium UBA5338; assembly: GCA_002408105.1. Lineage (GTDB taxonomy): Bacteria > Pseudomonadota > Gammaproteobacteria > Pseudomonadales > UBA5862 > UBA5862. The sequence goes on from DHQM01000215.1 coordinate 3,556, forward strand.
CGCATGAGCCTCATGGAGCGCCAACGCGCCCGCGTCTGGCTGCGCAAAGCCTACGCCAGCATTGATCAGGTGTTGGCTTCGTTGGTGCGGTAGGGGGGTGGGCGATGGCGGCCGCTTTGGAGGGGGCAAGGTGTTTGTGGGCGCACCCCCGGCATCGCAGCGCGGCGGGTTCCCCGCCTGCATCATGCGGCTGGGTCGTCCAATTGCCGCGACCTTCGAACGGCGGAGACCGAGGTTCCGGTCGATCTGCCCGATGCCTTTATGCCGGCCTTCGCCGAGGATGAGCAAACGCAGCGTCAGTGGAATGCTTTT
>DHQM01000036.1:0-2644 GCA_002408105.1 Gammaproteobacteria bacterium UBA5338
GCTCTACCAAGCTGAGCTACACCCCGACTGTCGCTGCGCCTCAACTGTCCCGTTCGACTGCAAACCGCGCGATTTGGGCGAGCCCATCGCGGTAGGGGGACGGGCGCAGTTGAGCAGCGCATTCTAGCGCATTTTGTAGCTGTTGGTAGGCTTGGGTGCGCGTGTAGTCGAGGGCGCCGGAGCGGCGCACGATGTCGATCACCTCGTCCAACCGTTCGCTGGATCGGTCGCGCAGCGCTGTGGCAACGGTCTTGGCGTCCGGCTCGCTGCTTTGGGCCATGCAGTGGATCAGCGGCAAGGTCGGTTTGCCCTCGGCCAGGTCGTCACCCAGGTTCTTTCCAAGGGTGTGGGTATCACCATCGTAGTCGAGCAGGTCGTCAATCAATTGAAAGGCCATGCCCAGGTGATTGCCATAGCGGCGGAGGGTGCCGACCTCGGTTTCTTGGCAGTTGGCCAGCAGGGCGGCAGATTCCGCTGCGGCGGAGAAAAGCTGTGCGGTCTTATGCTGGATCACACGCAGGTAATCGGCTTCGGTGAGGTCGATCCGCCCGGTGTTTACCAGTTGAAGGATTTCGCCTTCGGCCAGGGTGTTGGTGGTGCTTGCAAGCACCCGCATCACGGGCAGGTCGCCAATTTCCACCATCAACTGGAACGCACGGGAGTAGATGAAGTCCCCCACCAGCACGCTCGGGGCGTTGCCCCAATTGGCGTTGGCGGTGGCGCGGCCGCGCCGCAGGTCAGACATGTCGACCACGTCGTCGTGCAGCAAGGTGGCGGTGTGCAAAAACTCAACCACCGCAGCCAAGGCAATGTGTTGGTTGCCGCGGTATCCGCACGCGCCAGCGGCCAGCAGCACCACGAGCGGGCGCAGCCGTTTGCCGCCTCCGTCGATGATGTAGCCGCCAATCTCGTTGATCAGCGGGACCTCGGAATGAAGCTGGGCGCGAATGCGGTCGTTCACTTGGCCAAAGTCGCGCTCCACCAGTGCGTGGATGGCGCTCAAACTGGCACTTGTGTTTGGTTTTGGTGTTACGCGTGTTTCCATGGGCAACCGTGGTTGGTCTCGGCTGCATTTTACACGGCGCCTTGCGCTTGGCGACCCTTGTGTGACGGGCCGCTGCCAGGCGCGCGCTCGTCTCCAGACTTAGGCGCCGAGGTGCCGGAGCCGGTCAGCAGGGCGCCTTGCACCACCCCTTGGGTTGGCGTAGAATTGCCGCCCCTAATTATTCGATCAGGCGCTCGGAATTGCTCCCATGGGGCTGCGCCAGGTCTACAGCGAGCCATTGCCACCGGAGTCGATCATGTACGCGGTTTTCGAAAGCGGCGGAAAGCAGCACCGCGCCAAAGCGGGTGACCTGTTGCGCCTTGAAAAGATAGAGTGTGCGCCTGGCGAGCAGATCGATTTTGATCGCGTGTTGCTGGTTTCTGGTGAAGGCGAAGCAAGAGTGGGTGCGCCCTTCGTGGCCGGCAGTGTGGTGACGGCCGAGGTCGTTGGCCACGGGCGCGGCAAAAAGGTCAACATCATCAAGTTCCGGCGCCGCAAGCATTCGCGCAAGCGCCAGGGGCATCGCCAGTGGTACACCGAGGTTCGCATCAAGTCGATCCAGGCGGGCTGAGGGGTCAGGCTGGGTTTACACCACCGAGATTTTTTGGGGGCATTGAGATGGCACACAAGAAGGCAGGCGGCAGCACAAGAAACGGTCGCGATTCGGAATCCAAACGGCTTGGTGTAAAGCGGTTTGGTGGTGAGCAGGTTCTGGCGGGCAACATTCTGGTGCGCCAGCGCGGAACCGCCTTTCACGCGGGCGCCAACGTTGGTTTGGGTAGAGACCACACCCTGTTCGCGAAAGCTGAAGGCAAGGTGCAGTTCGAAACCAAGGGCCCGAGCAAGCGCAAGTTTGTGAGCGTGGTGCCGCACTGAACTGAACCGCAGCGTGCAACGAAAGCCCCGTGCACGCACGGGGCTTTTTTTTGTTCCGGATTTCCGAGCCCTGCTGCGGTCGAGTATATGATGGCTGAAAGCAGGCGCCGGTCGGGGCGCCGGAAATGGGTGGGAGGATCGGCGTGAAATTCGTCGACGAAGCTGCAATTCGCGTGGAGGCGGGCAAGGGCGGCGGGGGCTGTCTCAGTTTCCGGCGCGAAAAGTTCATCGAGAAAGGTGGGCCGGACGGGGGTGACGGTGGCGACGGGGGCAGTGTCTATCTTGAGGCCGTCGAGGCGCTCAATACACTGGTCGACTACCGCTACCAGCCCCGCTATCGGGCGCAAAACGGTGCGCCAGGACAGGGGTCGAACTGCACCGGTAGGAGCGGCGACCCCCTGGTGTTGCCGGTACCGGTTGGCACCAGCGTGATCGACGAAGACACCGAGGAGTTCATTGGGGACCTGATCGAGCCCGGGCAGCGGCTGCTGGTGGCTGCTGGTGGACACCATGGGCTTGGCAACGCGCGCTTCAAGTCCAGCACCAACCGAGCGCCCCGCAAAACCACGCCGGGCAAGCCCGGCGTGCAGCGGCGGTTGCGCCTGGAGCTCAAAGTCCTGGCAGACGTTGGCCTGCTGGGTTTGCCCAACGCCGGCAAGTCCACCTTGATCCGCGCCGTTTCCGCGGCGCGGCCCAAAGTGGCCGACTACCCCTTCACCACCC
>DHQM01000036.1:2866-3156 GCA_002408105.1 Gammaproteobacteria bacterium UBA5338
CCGACTACCCCTTCACCACCCTCAAGCCTCAGCTTGGCGTCGTGCGCATCGAAGCGCACCGCAGTTTCGTGATGGCGGATCTCCCAGGCCTGATCGAAGGGGCGGCCGAAGGGGTCGGACTGGGATTTCAGTTCCTCAAGCACCTTACCCGCACCCGCATTCTTCTACAGGTTGTCGATCCGCTGCCGTTGGATGGCGCCGACCCCGTGGCCGTCATCGCTGCGGTCTCCGAAGAGCTGCGCCAATTCAGCCCGGTTCTGGCCGAACGGGAGCGCTGGCTGGTGCTGAAC
>DHQM01000153.1:0-4623 GCA_002408105.1 Gammaproteobacteria bacterium UBA5338
TGGGCCGGCAGTGGCGCCCACGGCACCCGCGCCGGCCAACCGGCCACCTGAACCCCAGGTAGAAACGACCTCGGCGCCTGCCGCCAAACCCGCACCCCCTGCCACACCAACGCCCGCCCACCCCAGTCCACCGGACGAAATCTTTCGTGCTTACGACATCCGCGGAATCGCCGGACAAACCTTGACCGAGGAAGGTGCCAGGCTGATTGGGCAAGCCATCGGCAGCGCCGTGTTCGAACAGGGTGAGCAGCGGGTTCTGGTGGGGCGCGATGGCCGAGAGTCCAGCCCTTGGCTTGCGAAGGCCTTGATGGAGGGCCTGCGGGCGTCAGGCCGCGACGTCATCGACCTCGGCGAGGTCGCAACCCCAATGCTGTACTTCGCAAGCCATGAGCTCGACATGGGCGCCGCGGTGATGGTCACCGGCAGCCACAACCCCGCCGAGTACAATGGTTTCAAGGTGCTGCACGGCCACCAACCGCTGTCGGAAGATGAGATCCAGGGCCTGCGCGAGCGGATTTCGACTGGCCAGCTCCTCGCCGGCAATGGGCGGTACGAAACCCGCGACATCACAGACGCGTACATTGAACAGGTGTGCAACGACGTCGCGCTGGTGACCGGCAACCCCAAAGTGGTTGTGGACTGCGCCAACGGCATTGGCGGGCGCTTCATGCCACGCTTGCTGGACCAACTCGGCTGCGAGGTCGTGCCCCTCCACTGCGAAGTGGACGGCACCTTTCCGAACCACCCACCGGACCCCACGCGGCCAGAGCACCTCAGTGCGCTGCGCGAGGCGGTGCTCGCCAACAAAGCGGACCTGGGTCTCGCGCTGGACGGCGACGGAGACCGGGTGGTGTGTGTCACTGCCCAGGGGCAGGTGGTGCCGAGTGACCGGCTGCTCATGCTGTTCGTCCGTGACGTGTTGGTGCGCCACCCCGGTGCCGACGTCCTCTTCGATGTGAAGTCAAGCCGGCTGCTCGGGCGAGTTATTTCCGAATGTGGCGGCCGGCCTGTGATGGGCCGCAGCGGCCATTCCATGATGAAACGCAAAATGCGCGAGACCGGTGCGGTACTCGGCGCCGAGTTCAGCGGCCACTTCTTCTTTCAAGACCGCTGGTACGGCTTTGACGACGGGCTCTACGCAGGGGCCCGGTTGATCGAGCTGCTTGCCACCGAAGTGGAAAGCCTCGACAACCTGCTGGAACTGCTCCCGTCGAGCTGCGCAACCCCCGAACTCTTGATCGCCGTGCCCGAGTCTGACAAGTTCGCGCTCGTGGAGGCCCTCAGCCAGCGGGCAGATTTCGGCACCGGAGTGGTCGAGCGCATTGACGGGATTCGCGTTGATTACCCCAACGGCTGGGGGCTGGTGCGTCCCTCCAACACCGGACCGGCGCTGACCTTGCGCTTCGAGGGCGACGACGAGGCCGCGCTGGAGCAAGTGCAAGCACTGTTCCGCACCGCATTGCAAAAAGTCGCCCCCGGCTTGGCGCTGCCATTTTAGTTGGCGCCATGCCCTGGGGCTCCAACCAGGAAGTCCATTGATGTCCCTCTCCCGTGACGCGGCACTCGAGGTTGCCAAGGTCCTGACTGAGGCGCTGCCCTACATTCAGCGCTTTACTGGCCGCACGCTGGTGGTCAAATTCGGCGGCAACGCCATGACCGACCCCGAGCTACAACAGCATTTCGCACGCGATGTTGTGCTCATGAAGCTCGTTGGGATGAACCCCGTCGTGGTGCACGGTGGAGGCCCTCAAATCGGCCGCCTTCTGGAGCAGCTGGGCCTGGAGTCACGCTTTGTGGGCGGCATGCGCGTCACCGACCGGGCCACCATGGACGTGGTCGAAATGGTTCTGGGTGCAAGCGTGAACAAGGAGATCGTCTCGGCGATCAATGCGGCGGGCGGCAAAGCCATCGGCCTGACCGGCAAGGACGCGGACCTGCTGCGGGCCCGCAAACTTGCCCTGGAGCCGGGTCAACCGGGCACGCAGGCGCCCGAACTGATCGACCTGGGTCACGTGGGCGAAGTGGAGCAGGTCAACTCTGGGGTGCTTGACCTGTTACTCGCCAGTGACTTTATCCCGGTGATCGCACCCATCGGGGTGGGCCCTGAAGGGGCGTCTTACAACATCAACGCCGACCTGGTTGCCGGCAAGGTGGCCGAAGCCCTGCAAGCGGAAAAGCTGATGCTGCTGACCAACGTCCCTGGTCTCACCGACCGCGACGGCAAGGTGCTCACCGGACTCGATACGGCCCGTGTGGACGCTCTGATTGCCGACGGCACCATCCATGGCGGGATGCTGCCCAAGATCCGTTGCGCCCTGGATGCGGTCAAAGGCGGAGTGCGTACCGCCCACATCATCGACGGCCGGGTTCCCCATGCGGTGCTGCTGGAGATTTTCACCGACCAAGGCGTCGGCACCTTGATCTCTGGAGTGGCCTCTTGAGCACGACCGCCGGGGGCGGCCCCTCTCGCAGAGAGGAAATCCTCACCACCCTCGCACGGATGCTTGAGGCCGACCCTGGCAAGCGCATCACCACCGCGGCGCTCGCCAAAGAACTGGGCGTGTCCGAGGCCGCGCTCTACCGCCACTTCCCCTCGAAAGCACGCATGTTTGAGGCACTGCTGGCCTTTGTGGAGGACAGCCTGTTCAGCCGAATTCCCAAAATCCGTGAGCAGGTCGAGGCCGCACCAGAGCAGTGCGGGCAGGTGCTGGCCCTGCTGCTGCTGTTTGCCGAGCGCAACCCAGGCATCGCGACCTTGCTCTGCGGGCAGGGGTTGATCGACGACACCGCGCGACTGCGGCCTCAAGTCCGCCAGCTGTTCGCGCGCATCGAAACCGAATTGCGTTCGATGCTGCGGGAAGGGGAGCGCAAGCAAGGCACCCAGCTTGGTGCATCGAGCAATCAGGTTGCCGCGGCATTGCTGGCCCAGGCCGAGGGCCTGCTGTCGCGGTTCGTGCACTCCGGGTTCAAAGATGCACCCACCGAGCGATGGCGGGCGGCCTGGCCCATACTGGCGGCGGGCGCCTTCCCCGAATGGACTGCAACCGCCTGACGGCAGCGCCGGTCAACGCAGTAGCAGGGGGGCAGGCGGGGCAGAGACCGGCTCTTCGTCCTGCACAGCCACCTCCTCGCCTTTCAACTCACGAAAGCGCGCGATCGCCGCCGCAAACTCTTGGTCGGTGCGCTCAATGTCCTGGCGGTACTTGGCCACAAGCGCCTCACTTTCGGCAATTTGCAGGCGCATGTTTTCCACGTTGCGCCGCGTCAACGCCGGTACATCCTCTCCCGCACGCTCCATCCTGGCTGCCTGCTGCAACTGGCGCTCCAACTCGGCTTCCAAGGTGTCGCGGTTGCGGTCTTCGATGATGATTCGAGACTCCAGGGCCGAGCGCCGTCGCTTTTGCACGGCGCGAATGTCCGCCACCGAGCTGTACCGAATCAACAGGTCGCGGTCGTATTCGAGCTGAGCGCGCGCGCGCGCGTTTTCCATGGCCTGAGCATGCTGTTCGCGTTCGCGCTCCGCGACTTCCTCTGGGGTCAGCGCTGGGGGTACTTCCTGGAGCACGCGGCCGCTGGGGGCAAGGACCGCGTAGCCATTCCCCACGAACTCCGGAGGGATGTGGTCATCCAGCACCGTCACCCCCTGGGCATTTTCGTATCGATACATCGCGCCCGCCGGCAACGGCTGCGGCTTCTCGGCGGCAACCGAAGAGCAGCACAGGGCCATGAGAAGAACGAGCGCCACGCAGCCAGACTGCATGGCACCAAGCCGGTTCGGTGTATGACTCATCGTCGAAGTGTAGCGCCAATCCGCGCGGGACAATGTCACCCGCCGCACAAAGACTAATCGGCGGAGTCCGCCCGCACGCCATAGGTCGCGCGGTAATCGAGCATGCGTGGTAAGGCGTCGCGAAATTCGGGCGTGGCCTCCAGCAGGCGCACCAGGTCATCGAGGCTGGCAATGGCAACCGCTTTCAGCCCCAACTCGTCCTCGACCTCTTGAATCGCGGACCGCGCCCCGTTGCCCCGCTCCATGCGGTCCAGGGCAACCACGACCCCAACGGGCTCGGCACCGGCCGATCGGACCAGGTCCACCACTTCGCGCACCGCAGTCCCGGCCGTGATCACGTCATCGACGATCAACACCCGCCCGCGCAAAGGTGCACCCACCAGCTGCCCTCCTTCGCCATGGCCCTTGGCCTCTTTGCGGTTATAGGCCAACGGCACCGACCGGCCCGTTTCTTGATAGAGGGCGATGGCAGCGGCCACAGACAAGGGAATGCCCTTGTAGGCCGGACCGAACAACAGGTCGAACTCCGGCGCTTCGGCTTCAATGGCCGCCGCGTAGTACCCCCCAAATTCCGCGAAATCCGCCCCCGAGCAAAAGCGTCCAGCATTGAAGAAATAGGGGCTGCGCCGTCCTGACTTGAGCGTGAAGTTTCCAAACTCCAGTGCCCGCGCGGCAATGGCGAAGCGCAAAAAGGCTTCTTGGTAGTTGTTCATCAAGCAAATCAGCCGGTTAACGGGTCGGTGGCGCTCCGGTATCATACCGGTACCCAGAATCAGGGACCATTATGAAAATAATCACGCTCAACCTCGAAGGAATCGAAAACGCTGCAAAGC
>DHQM01000153.1:5034-20605 GCA_002408105.1 Gammaproteobacteria bacterium UBA5338
GAACTCACCGATCCCGTGTTCTTTCCCCAGGGCTACCACGCGCACTTTTTTGATGCCTATGAAAAGGCCTGGGGCGGCGCCGCGATCTACGTGCGCAAACAGCCCAAAGCCGTGATGCGGGGCATTGGGCAAATGGAGGCCGATGCAATGGGTCGGTACATGCAGGCCGACTACGACCGCATCAGCGTGGTTTCCCTCGCGATCCCCTCTGTGTTCGACGACTCGGACGAAGCGGTGGCCGCTGCGCCCGCGATGCGCCGTAAACTGCTGGCGCAATTGGGCAAGGTGCGCAACAAACGGCGCGAATTCATCCTCTGCGGTGATTGGCAGGTGGCCCACCTGGACATCGATTCACTCAACTCTGCGGCTGGCGCCGACAACCGCTGCCTCGACCCGGCGCTGCAAGACTGGATGGACGACCTGTTGGACGGGGCGGGCTATGCCGACGCGTTCCGCGAAATCGACATGGACCCGGACCACTACACTTGGTTTCCCGCCCAGCCCGAGCGCCCCGAGCACCAGCGCGATGCCTGGCGGGTGGACTACCAGATCGTGACTTCAAGCCTGCGCCGGCGTGTGCGCAGCGCCTGGATCGCCGAGGATGCGGTGTTCTCTGACCACCGTCCGTTGGTGGTCGAATACGACCTCGAGCTTTAATCCGCTTGGTTACCCTGCCTGGCTCGGGGCGTCGTCCTGCGCCAGTGCGTCGCGTTGAGCGGCCACCAGAGAGGCAACCGCCCCCTCCGCCAAGTGGAGCATTTGGTCGAGTTCCTCTCGGTTGTAGGGCGCGCCTTCGGCAGTGCCCTGCACTTCGATGAAACGACCGTCTTGTGCCATGACCACGTTCATGTCGGTTTCAGCGGTCGAGTCCTCTGCGTAGTCGAGGTCCAAGAGGGGCCGGCCACCCACCACCCCCACGGAAACCGAAGCAACCAGAAAGCGCAGCGGGTCACCCGCGATCAGCCGGCGCCGCTGCAGGTAACGAATGGCATCCACCAGGGCCACACAGGCCCCGGTGATCGATGCGGTTCGCGTACCGCCATCGGCTTGGATCACGTCGCAATCCACCGTGATGGTGTGTTCACCCAGACCGCGCAGGTCCACCGCTGCCCGCAGCGATCTTCCGATCAGGCGCTGGATTTCTAAGGTGCGCCCACCTTGTTTTCCGCGCACCGCTTCGCGCGCATTGCGGCTTCCGGTCGCCCGGGGCAGCATGCCGTACTCTGCCGTCACCCAACCCTGTCCGCGTCCCCGCAAAAACCGGGGTACGCCGGTCTCCACACTCGCCGTGCAGATCACCTTGGTGCTGCCGAACTCCACCAATACCGCACCTTCGGCGTGCCGGGTGTAGTGGCGGGTAATCTGGACGGGACGCAACTCGTGCGCTTGGCGACCGCTGGCTCGCATACAAACTCCAAAACAACCTGTGACTGACCCTGCGCAGTATACCTCCAGACCACTCGTCGGCTGCCGCCCACGCCGAGGTGTGGGTCACCTTGCAGTGGCCAGGGCACCTCCAGTACATTCGCCGGCTGATCGACGCCCAAACCACCGGCACCCAAGGCTCCCCGACTCCATGACCCACAGCATGACCGCATTCGCCAGGGCCGAGGCCAGCACCGAAGAGGGGCGGCTCATCTGGGAGTTGCGCTCGCTTAACCACCGCTTTCTCGAAGCACAGGTGCGCCTGCCCGATGCCTTCAGGGAGATTGAGCCAGCCACGCGGGCGCAGTTGCGGGAGCGGCTACAACGCGGCAAGGTCGAAGCCACACTGCGTTGGCAACCGGCCGCATCGGCGTCTGGTGGTCCTGCCCTCGACCCATCCCGTTTGGCGGAGCTGCAGGTCCTGGAAGCACAGGTGCGGGCGGCATTTCCTGAGGCCGCCCGCCTGTCCTGCTCCGAGGTGCTTGGATTGTGTCGCCCCGTGCAAGATGCCAGCGACCCGGCACAGCACACCGCTCCGGCCCTCGCGTGCTTGGCAACCGCGCTGGAAGCGCTGCTGGCAAGCCGAGCCCAAGAGGGCGCCGCATTGGCTGCTGTCGTTCGGGAACGGCTCGACCAGGTGGACCATCAGGTCGAAGCGCTGCGTCGTGCTCTGCCAGAGCTGCGGGTGCGCGAACGTGACCGGCTGCAGGCCCGTCTGGCCGAATGCGCCACCGACCTCGAACCCCAGCGCCTGGAACAAGAAGTCGTGCTGCTGGCGCAAAAGTCCGACATCAGCGAAGAACTGGACCGTCTGGTCACCCACATCCAAGAGTTCCGTCGGCTCCTCAATCAGGATGGTCCGATCGGCCGGCGGCTCGACTTTCTCACTCAAGAGCTCAATCGCGAAGCCAACACCACCGCTTCGAAGGCAGCTGGCCTTGCGGTCACGGATGCAGCCATTGAATTGAAAGTCCTGATCGAACAGATTCGCGAACAGATCCAAAACATCGAGTGACCTGCCCGTGCCCTCTTCCAGCGAACAACGCCGTGCCCTCGGGTAACCTGTACATCGTCTCTGCGCCTTCCGGCGCCGGAAAAACCAGCCTGGTGCGCGCGCTGGTGGAGCAGGACGCCCGCATCCAGGTCAGCGTGTCACACACCACGCGGCCAGCGCGCAGCGGCGAATGCGACGGCCTGAACTACCACTTCGTCGGAGAAACCGAGTTTCTTGAGATGATGGCGAAGGGTGAATTTTTGGAACACGCTGAAGTGTTCGGCAACCGCTACGGCACCGCTGAAGCCAGCGTCCAGGCACAGCTCGCCCGAGGCCAGGACGTCATTCTGGAAATCGACTGGCAAGGTGCAAGGCAGGTGCGGCGCCGAATCAAGGAAGCGACCAGCATTTTCATTTTGCCCCCCTCGCGCGATGCGCTCGCCGAGCGGTTGCGCCACCGCGCCCAAGACTCCGATGCGGTCATCGCTGCACGCATGGCCCAGGCACGCGAAGAGCTTTCACACTACGGCGAGTTCGACTATTTAATTGTGAATGATGATTTCGCCACGGCATTGGCCGATTTGCACGCCATCTGTACCGCTGGACGACTGACCCAGGTGCGCCAGCACGAGCGCCTGACGGAATTGTTGAGCGACCTGTTGTGCCAGTGACCGTGAAGAGTAGAATCAAACGCAGGGCTTTGTTTTTGGTGCGATTTAACACCGGCCAGCGGGGCCAGTGTGGCGCCCTTAGAACTCAACCGCACATGCGATCAACACCAGTAAACGAGAGGAAATCCAATGGCACGCGTGACCGTTGAAGACTGCTTGGACCACGTAGACAACCGCTTTTCGCTGGTGATGCTGGCGGCCAAGCGCGCCCGACAGCTCGCCGTGAAGGGCAAGGAGCCTTTGGTGGACTGGGAGAACGACAAGCCGACCGTGGTGGCCCTGCGCGAGATCGCCGAAGGCCTCATCGACAAGGACAAAGTCGACGCGGAAGACAAGCCGACGGCAGACATGTTCACGGAAGACCTGCTCGTGTAATGGCCCAGCGGAGATGTAGCCCCCAAAATCATGGCTGAGCAGGCGCTCGAAACCTCAACGTCCCCCGCGGACCCTGCCAGAGTCGACAGCAATCTGCCGGCTTTTCAGCAGCTGCGTGCCCTCACCAGCACGTATTTGGATTCCCCCCAGCTCGACACCATCACCCGGGCGTTTCATTTTGCAGCCAATGCCCATGCGGAGCAGATCCGCAAGAGCGGCGAACCCTACATCACCCACCCGGTGGCCGCGGCCTGCATCCTCGCCGAAATGCACATGGACCACCACACCGTGGTCGCCGCGCTGCTGCACGATGTCATCGAGGACACCTGCGCGAGCAAAGAGGAGTTGCGTCATGAGTTCGGGAATGAGGTCGCCGAACTGGTCGACGGGGTCAGCAAGCTCACACAAATCCAGTTCGCTTCTCGGGCCGAAGCCCAAGCCGAAAACTTTCTGAAAATGACCATGGCCATGGCCCGGGACATCCGGGTCATTCTCGTCAAACTGGCCGACCGCCTCCACAACATGCGCACCCTGGGGGTACTGCAACCGGAAAAGCGCCGCCGCATCGCCCGAGAGACCCTCGAAATCTACGCACCCATCGCCAACCGCCTCGGCATGCGCAGTCTGTGCGTGGAGCTGGAAGAGCTCGGCTTTCATGCCCTGCATCCGATGCGCGCTCGGCGCATCCGCGCGGCGATCGAGGCCGCCAAGGGCGGGCGACACGAAGCCCTCGGCGGCGTGGTTCGCGCGATTGAAGCACGCCTGGAGCAAGAACAGATTGCCGCCAAAGTGATTGGCCGCGAAAAGCGCCCGTACAGCGTCTACCAAAAAATGCGCCTCCAGAGAAAACCGTTCCACGAGATCATGGACCTCGTGGGGGTGCGGATCCTGGTCGATGGGGTCGACACCTGTTACCGCGTGCTCGGGGTGCTGCATAACCTGTACAAGCCGATTCCTGGCAGATTCAAAGACTACATAGCCATTCCCAAAGTAAACGGCTACCAATCCCTACACACAACGCTGATCGCAACCCAGGGCATGCCCGTCGAATTGCAAATGCGCACCCACCAGATGGACGCAATGGCACGACACGGCATCGCGGCCCATTGGCTGTACAAAGCCAATCCCGAGCTCGCCCACCGCAACGCAACACGCACGCAGGCCTGGGTGGAAGGGCTTCTCGAGATTCAGCAAACCGCGGGCGACTCACTGGAGTTCATTGAAAACGTCAAGCTCGACCTGTTTCCGGACGAAGTGTACGTGTTCACACCCAAGGGCGAGATCTTGGAGTTGCCCAAGGGGGCCACGGCCGTGGACTTCGCCTACGCAGTCCACACCGACGTCGGCAACACCTGCGTCGCCTGTAGAATCAACGGCCGCTTGGCCCCCCTGAGCGAACCGCTCCAAAGCGGGCAGTCGGTGAAAATCATCACCGCACCCGGGGCAAAACCCAACATCGCCTGGCTCAACTACGCGGTGTCTGCCAAGGCCCGCACCAGCATCCGGCATTACCTCAAGCACCAGCGGAAATCGGAGTCGGTTGCGCTCGGCCGCAAACTATTGGACAAGTCCTTGCTGGCCTTGGGACTGGGTTCGCAAGACATTCCCGAGGCCCGCATCGTCGCGTTGCTCACCGAGTACCAACTGCCCGATTTCGACGCTTTGCTGGGGGAGATTGGCCTCGGCAACCGCATGGCCCACATCATTGCTCACCGACTGCAGCCGGTGGACGCTTCAGCGCACGGGATTGGGGTTGGTCAAGGCACACCGGGGCTGGATACGCCTCTGGCGATCAGCGGCACCGAGGGCCTGCTGCTCAACTATGCACGTTGCTGCTACCCGATCCCGGGAGATGCGGTGGTCGGTCACCTCAGCAGCGGTCGAGGCATCACGGTCCACCTTGAAGGCTGCCGCAACGTGGTCGGCCTGCTCAGTGATCCGGACCGCTGTATTGCACTGCGTTGGGACAACGCCCTCAACCAGGATTTCGTCGGCGCTCTGAGGGTCGAAATGGAAAACAAGCGCGGCATGTTGGCCACCGTGGCCACTGCCGTTGCGGCGTCGCAGGGCAACATCGAGAAAATCAATACGGCAGACCGCGATGGCCGCCTCACCATCCTGACCCTGGAAGTCAGTGTCCACGACCGGCAACACATGGCCCGCATCCTACGCCGGCTCCGCGCCATCCCCGAGGTCAGCCGAGTGCACCGCATCAAAAACAGTGCCCACCGGCGCAGCGAACAGAACGAACAGGACCCCCCCTTACGATGAGCGACCGCACCCCCATTCAGACCGACCAAGCGCCGGCGGCGATCGGCACCTACTCGCAGGCCGTACAAGTGGGGGGGTTGGTGTTCCTCTCCGGCCAGATCGCGCTCCGCCCCGACTCCATGGCCCTTGAACAATCCAGTGTTGAGGCCGAAGTGCGCCAGGTGTTCGCCAACCTGCAGGCAGTGGCGGAAGCAGCCGGGGGTTCGCTTCAATCGGCAGTGAAGTTGACCCTGTACCTCACCGACCTCAACCACTTCGCTACCGTCAACGAGGTGATGGAGAGCCTATTCCAAGCACCATATCCAGCCCGCGCGGCGGTGGGCGTCGCCTCACTGCCCAAGGGCGCGCGGGTGGAAGCCGATGCGATCCTGTCACTCTGACGGAGCGCTTTGCCCACCGGACGCAAGCAAGGCGGCATAGCCCTCACGATAGCTCGGGTACAGGGGCGCAAAACCAAGATTCCGAATGCGCTGATTCGTGCAGCGCTTGCTGCCCACCCGGGAGGCATCCGCCTGCATCTTCACTGGGCCCTGTGCCCCAAGCAGCGCAGCAAGGTGGGCTTCAACCTCGTGGAGTGGCGCGGGGGTATCGTCCACACCGATGTAGAGGTCATCCAGCGCCACGCCACCCGCAACAGCCTGCACCAGATGCTGCAGCAGCCGTGCCGCGTCGTCGATGTGGATGCGGTTGCTGTATTTGGGTGGTTCCGGCGGGGTGCGTTGACCGCTCCGCACCCGCTCGATGAGCCGTGTACGACCCGGCCCGTACAGGCCGGCAAAGCGCACCCGGGTGGTGGCAAAGGGTGCCTGTTCCCAGACCGACTCTGCCTGCAGCAGCGCGCGCCCGGAAAATCCCTCCGGGGCTGTGGCGCTCGTTTCATCCACCCACTCCCCGTCACGCTGGCCATACACGCTGGTGCTGGAGACAAATCCAGCCCAATGCGGAACAATGCCGCGCTCGGCGCAGGCAGCGAGCAGGTGTTCGCTGCCCTGGACGTACAGGCTTTGGTAAGCTGCGGCATCGAACCGATCAGCGGCTGCAGCAAACACCAAGTACTCAATGCACTCGGGCAGGTTGTCGATCAACTGGCGGGGTGAGCCCAGGTCCGCGCCAACCGGGGTGATTCCATCGGCAATTCGCGCCGAGCTGCGCCGCAGCCCCCACACCTCGAAACCCGCTCGCACCAAGCGCGTGCCGAGCCGATTTCCCAGGTCACCACAACCAGCGATCAGTACCCGGCCTCGGTTCGAGTCTGCGGCCATCTCAACGTTCCTCATGTCCCCTGTCCATGCAAAGTAACACACCGCCGACAAGCTCGGATTCACCGAGGCGGCCCCTGACCACACTGCATGGACTGGGCGCCCAAACCGCCGACAAGCTCGCTCGGTTGGGACTGCATACCGTACAAGACCTGCTGTTTCACCTGCCCACACGCTACGAAGACCGCACCCGGTTCATTGCGCTCGGGTCGCTCCAGGCCGGTCAGCGCGCGCTGGTTACCGGACGACTCGTGGCCTGTGATCAGGTACAGGGCCGGCGCCGCACACTCGTGTGCCGCATCGAAGACGGAACCGGCCATCTGTGGCTGCGCTGGTTCCACTTCTCGGCCCACCTGCAGCGGCGCCTTGCACCCGGTTGTCAGCTGATCGCATTCGGCGAAGTGCGCTCTGGACCCGGCGGCCTGGAACTGGTCCACCCAGACCACGAGCTGGTGCCACCCGGGACCACCCCAACCCCACAAGAACGGCTGACGCCGGTCTATCCAATCACCGAGGGTGTATCACAACAGCGCCTGCGAACCTGGGTCGATGCAGCGCTTGAGAGCGCCTTGCAGACCGCGTCCTTGCCCGACCCCATCGGCGATCATCCGCTGGCCCGCGCCATGTCACTTGCTGAGGCTTTGCGTTGTCTGCACCACCCAACGACCACACGCAGGGCCGACCTGGAGCAGGCCCGGCAGCGACTGGCCCTGGAAGAGCTGTGCGCGCACCACCTCGGGATGCTCCAGGCGCGCCGCGCCCGCCGCACGCAACGCGCACCAGTCCTGTCCCCCGCCGTGAACCTGCGCCGCCAGTTTCTTGACCGGGTGCACTTGCACCCGACCGGTGCCCAACGCCGGGCAATGGAAGAGATCAGCGCGGACCTCGCGCGGCCCCAGCCGATGCACCGCCTGCTGCAGGGGGATGTCGGTTCGGGAAAAACCCTGGTCGCGGCCTTGGCGGCCCTGCAGGTGGTGAGCAACCGCCATCAGGTGGCGGTGATGGCGCCAACCGAGCTGCTTGCCGAGCAGCACCACCAAACGTTTGCCGCCTGGCTCGGCCCCTTGGGCTTTCGCGTCGAGCTGCTCACTGGCAGCCAGTCCAGGGCATGTCGTCAACAAACCTACGCCGACACAGCCAGTGGAGCGATCGACCTGCTGGTCGGCACCCACGCGTTGGTGCAAGACCCGGTGGAGTTTGCAGCCCTTGGTTTGACGGTTGTGGACGAGCAGCACCGATTTGGTGTGCGCCAGCGCTTGCGCCTGACGGAAAAGGGCACCTCCGCTGGCCTGCCGCACCAGCTGGTGCTGACGGCCACACCCATCCCGCGGACATTGGCGATGAGCTGGTACGCCGATCTGGACCTTTCGGTCATCGACGAGCTGCCGCCCGGCAGACAGCCTGTCACCACCCGCGTGCTCAGCAATGCGCGGCGTGACCAAGTGGTTGGGCGGGTGGCCGAGGCCCTGCGCGCCGGACGTCAGGCGTACTGGGTCTGTACCCTAATCGAGGCCTCAGAGACCTTGACTGCGCAGGCCGCAGAGACCACAGCGGAAGATTTGAAAGCGTGCATTCCAGAAGCGCGCATTGGGCTCTTGCACGGCCGGCTGGACGAGCGGAACAAACAACAGGTGATGGCGGCGTTCAAGGCCGGGGACCTGCAACTGCTGGTGGCCACCACCGTGATCGAGGTGGGTGTGGACGTACCGAACGCCAGCCTCATGGTGATCGAAAATCCCGAACGATTGGGTCTTGCCCAGCTGCACCAGTTGCGCGGCCGGGTTGGGCGTGGTGCCGCGCAGAGTCACTGCCTGTTGCTGTACCACCCGCCCCTCAGCGCCCTCGGCAAGGCCCGCCTCCAGGTCATTCGCGACCACCAGGATGGCTTTCTGATCGCCGAAGAGGACCTGCGACTGCGTGGGCCCGGCGAGTTGCTTGGCGACCGTCAAACGGGTCTTGCCCAGCTGCGGGTGGCGGACCTCCAAGGCGACCGCGAACTGTTGCCCACAGCGCGGGACCTCGCCGCGCAGTTGGTCGAACACCGCCCAGCGGCGGTTCACTGCCTCATTGACCGCTGGCTCGGTGGGCGCACTGAGCTGGTGCATGCGTAGGCCACCAACCCGATCCCAGCAACGCACCGCCACGCGCTGAGTTGATCCGAGTTCTTCTACACTTGAGGTGTACAACCGGTGAATAGCGAGGCCTACCGTGATCTCAGAACAAGTGCTGAACGCCCTCGGGCTCGCCCGTGCGTCGGGCAGCGACCTGTCCACGCCCCAAACCCGAGCACGATCGGAAGTCGATGCCAGGCAGGTCGTGCGCGCCCTCGTGCTGGAAGACGACATCGGGCGTGTGCTGTTGTACGCAGGCGCCGACCGCTTCGTTGACCTGCAGCGGATACAGGCCGTGACCAGCCGCAACCTGCGCGGCGCACCGCCGGAGGTCACGCGCGAACTGCTGGCGGACATGCGGCTCGAATCGCTGCCGGCACTGCCGCGCATCAGCGGCCTGCCGCTGTTGATTGACTCCGAAGTGTTGGAGAAAACCGAGATTTACGTGGACGCAGGCTTCGCTGACCAGATGGTGCTCGCGCCGCGCAACTGCTACCACACCCACCTGCACGAGGCGCTGATCGACACCTACAGCACCCCCATCGATGACTTGCCGGAACCGGCAGGAGGCTTGCCGCCTCCCTTCGATGAAACCCGGCTGTTGGCCGCGACCCGCAAATTCACCGAACTGCGGGTTCAGCAGCGGTTGGAGGACACGCTGTCGATTCCGCCGCTCAGCCATACCGCACGGGCCATCATGCAGCTACAGGCCGACCCCACCGCGTCCACCGCAGAGTTGGCACAAATCGTTGAAGCCGACGCAAGTTTGGCCGCCCAGGTTGTGGGCTGGGCTTCGTCACCCTTCTATGGCGCGAAGTACCCGGTCAAGTCGGTGCAAGAAGCGATCATACGGGTCCTCGGATTCGACCTGGTCATGAACCTGGCGCTCGGCCTGTCACTTACTGAAAGCATCGAAACCCCGCAGGACCAACCCGTCGGATTTTGTCGTTACCTGGGACAGTCGCTCTACACGGCAGCCCTTACCGGCGCGCTGGCGGGCGCGATGCCCCGCACCCTACGGCCCATGCATGGCACCGCCTACCTCGCAGGGCTACTGCACAATTATGGCCACCTGGTGTTGGCGCATGTGTTCGCACCGCACTTTTCACTGGTCTGCAGACACCTGGAGGTCAATCCCGACCTGGGCCGCGCCCGGATCGAGAATCACCTGCTGCAAATGACCCGCGAGGAAATGGCGGCCTGGCTGCTGGACATGTGGCACCTGCCGAGCGAGGTCACCCTGGCAGTGCACCACCAGAACGACCCGGAGTATGCCGGCGAACACCACGCATTCGCCAACTTGCTCTGGCTCAGCACGCGATTGCTGCGGCACCGGGGCTTCGGAGATGCGCCCCTGGAGCCCATCGACGAGGCCCTGCTGGATCGCCTCGGGATCGACGCACCCACCGCCTGGGCTGCCCTTGATACCCTGATGGAGCAACGCGACCAACTGGACGAAATCCTCCGGCAACTGGACTAGGCTGCGGCGCGCACCTCAAAACTCAGCGGATTGGCCAGCCTCACGGTCGACAAAACGCGCCACATCCAGCTCACCCTCGCTGCGGGCGACCACTGTGGAGACCGCGGCGTCGCCCGCAATGTTGACGGCAGTGCGCACCATGTCGAGCAGTCGGTCAACGCCGATGATCAAGGCAATGCCCTCGACCGGCAACCCGGCCTGGGTCAATACCATCGCCAAAGTGACCAGACCCACGCCCGGCACCCCAGCGGTCCCCACCGACGCTAGGGTCGCAGTGAGGACCACCATCAGGTATCCAGCGAAGCCCACCTCGATTCCATAGGCCTGGGCGATAAACACCGTGGCGACGCCTTGCATGATGGCAGTACCATCCATGTTGATCGTCGCCCCGAGGGGGACACTGAACGCCGCGATCGAATTGTTGACGCCAAGCCGGGTCTCCACCAGGTTCAAGGTCACCGGCAGGGTTGCATTGCTGGAGGCGGTGCTGAACCCAAACAGCATGGCCGGGCGCATCTTGGTGAAGAAGGTCCAGGGGTTGAGCCGTCCAACCACCAGCAGCATCCCCCCATAGCCAATCACCAGGTGGGCAAGCAATACCCCCAGCACGGTAAACACGTAGCGCGCCATGTCGCCGAGAACGGCGATGCCCTCGCTGGCGAAGAGGCTCGCGAGTAGACAGAACACGCCATAAGGCGCGACCCACATCAGCAACACCACCAGCTTCATGACTGCCTGATCGAGGTCGGAGAACAACTGCACCAACCGGGCGCCCGGCGCGTCCAGGCGGGTGAGCGCGAAACCAAACAGCACGGCAAACACGATCACCTGCAGCATGTTGCCTTCAGCCATGGCATTGATCGGGTTGGTGGGGAAGATGTTGATCAGCACCTGCTTGAGGCCGGGGGGCGGTGCCGGCTCGAAGCTGGCCTCTGTGGTGAGCGACATGCCCTTGCCCGGGTCCACCACCGACGCCACCGCCAACGCCAAGGCAATCGCCACCGCAGTGGTCAGCATGTAGAGCCCAAGGGTCTTGATGGCCACACGGCCCATCTTCGCCGAGTCGGCCCCGAGGTTAGCGACACCGAGGATCAACGAAAACAGCACCAGGGGTACAACCAACAATTTCAAGGAGGCGACAAAAACCGCACCGCCGATGTCGAACAACCCTGCAAACACCCAGTTGCCAAGCACCTCTGCGAGCGGCTGGGGCAGAAGTTGAGAGGTCACCAGGGCGTGAAACAAGGCGCCGGCAAGCATGCCGCCGCCCATGCCCCATAGAATGCGCACCGTCAAACTGTGGTCGGGGGCCGTGCTCATCTGTGCATCCTTCGAGGTCGCCCCAGCGAGGCCTGCTAAAGCGCTTCGCGCAGCGTCTTGCCGGGCTTGAAGGCCAGGCTGCGCCGTGCCGGAAGGTCCAGGGCCACTCCGGTACCGGGGTGGCGGCCTTGTCGGGCCGCGCGCTCTCGCAACACAAAGCGCCCGAACCCTGGCAGGCTCACCGACTCCCCTCGGACCAGTGCCAGGGTGAGTTGATCAAGGATGGCGTTGAGCGCCCAGTCCATTTCCGCACGCCGGCACCCCAAACGCGCCGCCATTGCCGCTGCCAGTTCCGGTTTGTGCATCCGTCGCCTCATAGAGGGGTTGTGGGTTCTGGGCAGGCAATTCGATCGGCCTGCCCGGCTAGGGGTCTAGCGCTTCAAACAGCGTCTTGTCCACTGCACAGAGTGGACAGATGAAGTCATCCGGCACATCGGCCCACCGGGTACCCGGCGGCACGCCCTCCTCGGGACAGCCAAGAGCTTCGTCGTAGACCCAGCCACAGACGATGCACTCGTACTTTTTCCAATCGCTCATGGCCCCAACACCTAGGCTGGCAGATGGCGCACACCCTGGAGCGCCATTGCGCGTCATTCAATCAACGGCCACCTTAGAACATCGGCCACTGCCGGGCAACCGAAGACACCGCGGCAAGTCCATGTTTTTGCAGAGATTGCGACCGCTCGAATGCGCCGGCGTCCACGCACAGCAAGGATGACCTCGGTTCGGCGGTGCGGGTAGAATGGCAGCCACCCCAAGCAGGCTGAGTCCCTCTATGCTCGATGGCCCTTCGTACCGATCCCGGGATTTTTGGATCGCCCTCGCCGAGCTCGCGCGCATCAACCGCCCCATCGGCATTTATCTGTTGCTCTGGCCAGCCCTTTGGGCGCTGTGGTTGGCGGCGGACGGGCACCCAAGCGGCGCCCACATCCTGGTGTTCGTGGTGGGAACCGTCCTCACCCGCTCGGCGGGCTGCATGGTGAACGACTTCGCCGACCGCGATTTCGACGGCTTCGTCCGACGCACCCGCGACCGCCCGCTGGTGACCGGCCGGGTTACCGCCGCGCAGGCACTGATTGCGGCGGCTGTGCTCGCCGGGCTCGCTGGGCTGTTGCTGCTGGCGACCAACCGCTTGACCCAACTGTTGGCCATCCCCGCTGTGGCACTGGCGGTGCTGTACCCCTTCACCAAACGTGTCACCCACTTGCCGCAGTTGTTTCTTGGCGCCGCATTCGCGTGGGCGGTGCCCATGGCGTTTGCAGCGGAACGTGGCACACTGCCGCCCGAGTCCTGGCTGGTGTATTGCGCCACCTTGCTCTGGACGGTCGCCTACGACACCCAATACGCGATGGTGGACCGGGACGACGATCTGGTCATCGGAGTGAAGTCGATCGCCATCTTGTTCGGCGCTGCGGATCTGGCGATGATTGCCGTTCTGCAAGGCTTGATGCTGTTCACTTTGGTGCTGGTCGGGGTGCGCTTCGAACTGGGGGTTGCCTACTATGCCGGATTGGTGGCAGCCGCCACGCTGTTCGCCCACCAGCACTGGATCATGCGCACCCGCGAGCGCGAAGCCTGCTTCCTTGCCTTTGTCCACAACCGTTGGGTGGGGATGGTCGTTTTTCTGGGCATCTTTGCCGACACCATCCTGTCGTGAACCTTGACCTTGTCACCCACATCGAAGACGTCCCAAGTGCACAATGGAATGGGCTGACAGGCACCGCGTACCCCTTCCTCCGACACGAATTCCTGTCGGCCCTTGAAGCCTCAGGTGCGGTCTGCCCCGACACCGGCTGGCAACCCTTGCATGTGCGAGTCCGCAGCGACACGAACGAGCTGCTCGCCCTGCTGCCCCTGTACCTGAAGGGCCACTCCTACGGGGAATATGTGTTCGATTGGTCCTGGGCCCACGCGTACCAGCGTCACGGCCTGGAGTACTATCCCAAACTGCTCTCGGCCGTCCCCTTCACACCAGCAACCGGACCTCGCTTGGCGCGGGCCCCTGGGGTCGACGAGGGCACCGTTTTGACCGCCATCTGGGAGGAGCTGCAACAGCTGTGCGCGCAACTGCCCGCCTCCAGTTGGCACGGCCTGTTTGCCGAGCCCGATGAAGTTGCCGCTTGGAAGCGCAAAGGCGCACTGGTGCGAGAAGGCACCCAGTTTCACTGGGTCAATCAGGGCTACGAAAGCTTCGATGGGTTCCTGGATGCACTCGCATCCCGCAAGCGCAAGAACCTGCGCAAGGAGCGCAAGCGGGTCGCGGACCAGGGCATTGTATTGGAGCGCCTGACGGGACCGGACATCGACCAGCCAACCTGGTCACAGTTTTTCGACTTTTACGCCCTGACCTACCACAAGCGGGGCCAGACGCCCTACCTAAACCTGGAGTTCTTTCTGCGCCTGGCCGAGTCCATGCCCGAGCAGCTGATGATGGTGGTCGCACGGCTGGGCGACCAGCCAGTAGGCGCAGCGCTCAGCTTTCAAGGGGCCGACGCGCTCTACGGCCGCTATTGGGGCTGCGACCAGGAATACGAGTGTTTGCACTTCGAGGCCTGCTATTACCAAGGCATCGAACACTGCATCGAACAGGGGTTAACCCGATTTGACCCAGGTGCACAGGGAGAACACAAGATTCAACGCGGGTTCCTGCCGACCACCACCCACTCGGTGCACTGGGTCGAGCATCCGGGCTTTCGCGATGCGATTGCCCAGTTTTTGGCCGAAGAAACCCCGCACGTGCGCGCTTATGCAGCAGCGGCTGAGGAAAAATCGCCTTTTCGCACGGCTCCCTCGCACGCAATCACACCGAAGGCGTAGTCGCGTGCGCCTTGAGTGGCGGACGAATCGACAAAACCAGAAAAACACCCACGGCAGAAAGCGCGGCGTAGGCGTAGAACACCAAACTGTACGAGCCGGACGCGTCGTAGACCAACCCCGCCAGTATGGGGCCCGCGGCCCCCAGGACCGTCACCAGCACACCTCGGGTAGCAAACAGAGGCGCATAGCTTCCCGAACCAAAGTAGTTCGCGATCAGTGCGGGACTCGCCACCGAAGCCAGGCCGTAGCCGAGGCCGAACAGCACCGCGAAGGTGTACGCGATCACGGCGGTCCCGGCAAACTGCAGGATGACGACACTCATCAGTTCCAGCGCCAAGCCGCAGCCGAGCAGGAACTTGGGATCCACCCGGTCGCCCATGCCCCCGGAAAACAGGCGGCCGAGCGTGCTGAGCAGTCCGGTGATCCCCAAAGCACTCGCCGCCAACACCCGCGACAACCCGAGGTCTTCCATGTGCAGCACCGACTGGCTGTTCACGATGGTCGTACCGACAACCGCCAGGGCAGCGCCCAAAACGATTAGCCAGAACGCGCGGGTACGCAGGGCTTCTCCGACCGTCCATGTGTCGGTGGTCTGGTGCACGCGGGTGGGCTTTCGCGCGGCGCCGGCGTTCGCCGCTTGGGCGGCGCGCCCGTCTGCAACTTCTCCGATCGCTGCCGGGGTTTCTCGGACCACAAAAAACGCCAAGACGCTCGACAACAGTGCGCTGCCCCCCATGATCGGCATCACGATGCGCCAGCTCCCGGTCGACTCGGAAATCGCGGCAAAAATAGGCGCGGCCACAAAGGCGCCAAGGCCCGCCGAAGCCATGAACACCCCAATGGCCAGT
>DHQM01000153.1:20820-21284 GCA_002408105.1 Gammaproteobacteria bacterium UBA5338
GTACCCCAATGGCCAGTGCCCGGCGCCGCTCGAACCAGTGGGCGAGCAAATGGGTTCCGGGCAACACGGTCTGCATGGCCATGCCCGCGCCGACCACCCCCAGCCCCAAGTAGAAGGGGAGCAATGACTGGCCCGTGTACACCAGCGCGCAGCCCCCGGCGATGACACCACCACCCAGTGTCATGGTGCCGCGGGCACCGAAGCGGCGCAGCAACACAGCGACCACTGGGCCGGAAAGCCCGAGGGTGAGGGTCACAATGGAAAACCCGGCGCCGACCTCGGCGCGCGTCCAGCCGGTATTTTCGATGATCTGTGGGATGACCACCGAAAAGCCATAGAAAATCGAACCGATGGACAAAAAGTAAATGAAGGACAGCGCGCCCAGCAGAATCCAGCCATAAAACATGTGTAGTCTCCGACGCGCGCCCTGGGGCGGAAGAATTAAAAGCCGCGCGATTATAACC
>DHQM01000153.1:21427-30938 GCA_002408105.1 Gammaproteobacteria bacterium UBA5338
GCCGCGCGATTATAACCAGCCCCCAGTGGCATGCGCCAAGCTCGCCCGCCTGCGCGGGCACTGTATTGGAGGCCGGGGCTTGCGTATGATGGCCGCGCCGCCACGCACCGCACCCAAGGAACACGCGTGCTCAAGGAACACCGACCCTACTACCTGAAGCGCTGGCACATGCGGGCCCAGCGCTGGTACGTAAACCGTTGGATCCGACCGCAGTTGACGGACCTGGGCCGCGACACATCGGTGCTCAAGCCATGGCACCTGGTGCTGTACGGCGGTCCGATCCAGATCGGCGACTTTGCCCACATCATCTGTACCCCAGAGGGCAAGGTGCGCCTCAGCGTGATCGGCCCGGGCCGCATTCAAATCGGCAACCACGCGCTCATCTGTCCTGGCGTGCGGATGTCGTCGGCCAGCGCCATTGAGGTGGGCGACAATTGCATGTTCGCGAACAACGCCTACATCACCGACGCAGACTGGCACGACCTCTACGACCGCACCCAACACATCGGCGGCAACGCGCCCGTCGTGCTGGAGGACAATGTGTGGATTGGCGACAGCGCGATCGTTTGCAAGGGCGTCCGGGTCGGAGAGAACAGCATCGTCGGTGCGGGATCGGTGGTCACCCGCGATGTACCCCCCAACTCGATCGCCGCCGGCAACCCCGCCCGGGTGGTCAAGGAATTGGACCCCGAGCAGGCCGTCGTCACCCGCGCTCGGCTGTTTCGTGACCCCGAGGCCCTGGAGCACGAACTGGAGCGCATCGACCGCTATCTCTTGAAGGACAACAGCCTCTGGGGTTGGTTGCGCAGCAAATGGGCCCCACGTCCCGGTGACTGACCCCCTTGGCCCGCCGGCCCTCAGGCTTACAATGCACGCACCCAGGTTATGAGCCGCTCAGGAGTTCCGGATGCCATCCAGCCCCCAACCCCCCACGCCACCGCGCAAAGACAAGCAAAAGGTCTTTGATGAAGTCTGGTCCGACGACCGTGTTCGGGGTTTTTTGAGCGCCGAGCCACCCGCCGGTATAGACCCCGACTACAACGTGCTCGAAAAGGCCTACCGCAGCATGCGCCCGGAGGATTTCGAGCGTCTGGTGGCGTTCTTCGTGGCCGAAGGGCGCAACTTGCACGCCCCAGGCCCCCAGGGGCAGAGCCTATTGGAGGTGATGCGCCAACACCGCAAGGCCGCCCCCTATCGCCAGGCC
Organism: Gammaproteobacteria bacterium UBA5338; assembly: GCA_002408105.1. Taxonomy (GTDB): domain Bacteria; phylum Pseudomonadota; class Gammaproteobacteria; order Pseudomonadales; family UBA5862; genus UBA5862. The sequence continues at coordinate 22,632 of DHQM01000153.1, forward strand.
ATCGAGAACGCAGCCCGCTGAGTGCATTGCGGGCGCGCCCGCCCCCTGAGTTGCGGCACGCCGGATGCATCGGCGAGAATGTCAGGCTTTCGCTCTCCCGCGCGCGCCGGCGCGCCAATGGATTCAGGTAGCGCCATGAAAGACCTTTATGCCGACCGTTTTGGCTCAGTGGAAGACATCCAAAAAGAATTTTTGGATGCTGGCTACATCGCAAGCACGGAGATTGCCACCGCGGTCTTCATTGCCCACAACTTGCAGAAACCCATCTTGGTCGAAGGCCCTGCCGGGGTCGGAAAAACCGAGATGGCCAAGACCACCGCAGCGATGCTTGGGGTCCCGCTGATTCGCCTGCAATGTTATGAAGGGCTCGACGAATCCAAGGCACTCTACGAGTGGAAGTATGGCAAGCAGCTGCTCTACACGCAGTTGCTCAAAGACAAGCTCAACGAGCTGCTCGGCGACGCCGACACCCTGGGCGGCGCCATGGAAAAGCTGCACTCCCACGAAGACCTGTTCTTTTCCGAAGACTTCCTCGAGCCGCGCCCGCTGTTCAAGGCCCTGCACGAAGAGCATGGTTGCGTGCTGCTGATCGACGAAGTCGATAAGTCGGACCATGAATTCGAGGCGTTCCTGCTTGAGGTGCTGTCCGATTTTCAAGTGTCCATTCCCGAAATCGGCACCATCGTCTCGAAAACCAAACCACTGGTGTTCCTGACTTCCAACAACAACCGTGAGATGAGCGACGCCCTCAAACGGCGCTGCCTGCACCTCAGCATTCCCTACCCCGAGCCGGAACTGGAATCCCAAATCCTGCGGACGCGGGTGCCCGAGCTCGAGGACAACCTGCGCGATCAGCTGGTCGATTTCGTCCACCAGGTGCGCGCGCTCGAGTTGAAAAAAGCGCCCTCCACCAGCGAGACCATCGACTGGGCCCGGGTTCTGGTGCTGCTCCATGCCCAACACCTCGATGAGCAGCTGGTCCACACCACGCTGAACACGATCCTCAAGTTCCAAGAGGACATCGACGCGGTCAAGGAGCTCACAGGCACACTGCTGGCGGGTGACAAAGAGGCCGGGCGCAAAGCGGGGTAAGCGACCATGCAACAGGTGCTGCAGGACTTCTTCAAGGCAGTGCGCAGCCGAGACATCACCATCTCGGCGGCCGAGAGCATCGAGGCGAGCCGCACCCTCGACCTGGTCGGTTTTGCCGACCGGAAGGTTTTGAAGGCAGCACTTGGAACCACGCTGGCCAAGTCCTGGGATGAGAAACAGCGCTTCGATGAGTGTTTCGAGGCGTTTTTCACCTTCGACAGCTTTCAATCGGACAGTGAAGCCAATCACCCGGAGGCAGCCACCGACAGTGATGCCCAGCCATCCAGTGAGGCGGGCACACCGGACGCGGCCGACGGCGATGCACCGGCTGAATACGAGGGCGAGTCCGAACTCGTCCGCATGGTCCTCAACAACGACCGGGTCAGCCTCGCCAATGAGATGCAGCGCGCCGCCCAAGAGGTCGGCGTCACCGACATTTGGCTGTTCACCCAGAAAGGCATCTACACGCAGAAGATCCTGCGTGAGATGGGCGCCCAACAGATCAATGAGGAGATCGCCGGCCTCGCCGACCGCGACTGCCCCCGTGCCGCGGCGCAAGCGAACTTGCTGCGACGGGTGCGCAAGCACTTGATGCAACAGGTGCAGAATTTCGTCGAACAGCAGCTGTCTCTCTATGGCAGCGGGACCAGCAAGCGCCTGCGGGAAGAGTTCCTGATGAACGCCCGGCTATCCAACGTCGAGCGGCGCGACTTCCACCGCATGCACGAAATCGTTCGCCGCCTGGCCAAGAAACTCAGCGACACCCACGCCAAGAAGCGCAAGCAGGTGCAACGCGGGGTGTTGGACTTCCGCAAGACCCTGCGCAAAAACGTGGCCTACGACGGGGTGCTGTTCGAGACTTTCTGGAAGACCAAAAACATGGACCGCCCGCGCATCGTTTGCATTTGCGATGTTTCGGGCTCGGTCGCCGACTACTCGCGGTTTTTGCTGCTGTTTCTCTACAGCCTGAAGGACGTGCTGGCGCAGATCGACAGCTTCGCGTTTTCGAGCCATCTGGTGGACATCAACGAGATTTTCGACGAGTACCCGGTCGAGGCAGCCATTGAAGTTGCCCTCAAGGAAGGCGGTGGCGGCTCCACCGATTACGGGCAGATGTTCGAGGACCTGAAGTCGACCCGCATCGAACACGCAGACAACCTCCGCAACATTGACCACCGAACCACCGTGCTGATCCTCGGCGACGCCCGCAACAACTATGGCGACCCGCGCACCGACATCCTCAAGTTGGTGTACCAGCGCGCCAAGCGGGTGATTTGGCTCAATCCCGAACCCCAGGTCACCTGGAACACCGGGGACTCGGTGGTCAACCAGTATCGACCCTACTGCCACCTGGTGCGTGAATGCAGCACCATCAAGCAGTTGGAGGCCATGGTCGACAACCTGCTGAAGTTCTCACTCGCCGGCTGAGCGCTGCGGCGCCTTGGAGCGGCGGTCGGTATCGACGATGCTGTAGACCACTGAGTCACGGACCCGACCATCCGCCATCCGCATGTGTCGGCGCAGCAGGCCCTCTCGGCGCGCCCCGATGCGCTCCAGCGCCCGCTGGGACTGGAGGTTCAATAGATCGGTGATGAACTCAACCCGCTGCATCCCCAAGGTCTCGAATGCATAGTCGAGCATCAAGTGTTTCGCGGCTCGGTTGATCCCACGGCCCTGGTATTTCGGTGCCAGCCAGGTGTAGCCGATCTCCACCCGCCGATGCGGCCAGGCCACGCGGCAAAACCGGGTGGTGCCGACGACCTCGGACCCGACGCAGGTCACAAAGGGAAGCGCCCTGCCCTGGCGCTGTTCTTCCAGCGCCTCCTCGATATAGGCCGGCACATCAGCCGGGGCGGGGATGCTGGTGTGGGGGTGCGGGTACAGTGCCCCCGACTCGATCAGGGCCGCCAAGGGTGCGGCGTGCTCCCTAAGCAGCGGTGCCATGCGCACGCGTGCACCTGTCAGCACCGGTGGGGTGACCGGCCAGCGGGGACCATCGGTCAAGGCGGCGCGTCGCGCAGGAACACCGGCTGCGCCGGGGTCGACACATCGGGCACGTAGCGGTAACCCGCCCAGTCAAACGCTGCCATGCCTTCCGGGGCCCTCACCCGTTGCTGGATCAGAAACCGGGCCATGGCGCCGCGCGCCCGCTTTGCATAAAAACTGACCACCTTGTACGCCCCGTTTTTCAGGTCCTTGAAAACCGGGCTGATCACCTCGGCGGCGAGCTGTTTTGGCCGAACCGCCCGAAAGTACTCGTTGGAGGCCAAATTGACGACCCGGTCCGCGCCGAGTGCCGCCAGGGCCGCGTTCAGCTGTTCGGTGATTTCGTCACCCCAATAGGCGTAGAGGTCCTTGCCGCGTGGGTTCGCGTAGCGGCTGCCCATTTCCAACCGGTACGGACGAATCAGGTCCAGCGGGCGCAGCACGCCGTAGAGCCCGGACAGAATTCGCAGCCGGTCCTGCGCCTGGTCGATGTCGTCCTTACCGAGGCTTGTTGCATCCAAACCCTGATAGACGTCCCCAGTGAAGGCGAACATGGCCTGCTTACATGGGCCAAGGTGACAGGTCGGTTGCCAGTCAGCAAAGCGGGCTGCGTTGAGATCGGCCAGTGAATCGCTGATCGACATCAGCGACTTGAGGCCGGACGGGCCAAGTTTCCGCAAGCCCTGGACCAGTTCTTGGCTGCCCTCAAGGAGCGCAGGTTCGCTGCACTTGGTCGCGGGTGCCTGGGTGTCGAAATCAAGGCTCTTGGCCGGGGAAAGGAGTATCAGCATGGTGCAGCGGGGTCCTCGGGGAACAAGAGCGGGGCCACTATGGTAGCCTCCCCCCCCAAGCTGTGCACCCATTCAACGCCTAAACGGACAGACCCCCATGTTTCACCCAGAGCTACTCAAGAACAAAAAGATCCTGGTCACAGGCGGCGGTACCGGCCTTGGTAAAGAGATCGCCGGCCACTACCTCGAACTCGGCGCAGAGGTCGCCATCTGCGGACGACGCGAGCCTGTGCTCCGCGAAACTGCAGAAGGGCTGATGGCCCAACACGGCGGCACAGTGACCGTACACAGCGTCGACATCCGCGACCACCAGGCGGTTGACGCAATGATCGACACCATTTGGCAACAGGGCCCACTGACCGGGCTGGTCAACAATGCCGCCGGCAACTTCCTGTCCCGCACAGAAGACTTGTCGGTGAACGGCTTCAATGCGATCACCAACATTGTGCTGCACGGGACCTTCTACGTGACCCAGTCGGTCGGGCGCCGCTGGCTGGAGGCCGGGCTGCCGGGCAGCATCATCAACATACTGGTCACCTGGATCTGGACGGGCGGCCCCTTCACCGTGCCCTCTGCCATGTCCAAGGCCGGCCTCGCGGCCATGACCAAGAGCCTGGCGGTGGAGTGGGGCAACCGCGGCATCCGCATCAACGGAATCGCCCCGGGACCCTTCCCCACCGAGGGGGCCAGCAAGCGGCTCAACCTCTCCACCATTCGCGGACAGGACAGCCAAGACCCCGCGGAGCAGACCCCGGCAGTGCGCGTGCCCCTCGGCCGGATCGGACAGATGCGCGAGTTAACCAACCTTGCGACCTTTCTGATGGCCGACGGCTGCGATTACCTCACCGGGGAAATCATCGCCATCGACGGTGGCCAGTGGCTCGCGGGAAATGGTCACAGCGGCCACCTCGCATCACTCGGCGATGCCGAATGGCAGGCGATTCGCGAGGCCATCCAGCAAACCAACGCCGCAGACAAGAAACTGCGGACCAGCTGAACCCAAGGTGTCGCCCAGGCGGAGCATGGCCGCGCCAGGGTCAGGGCCCTATAATGTCGCGCTTTTGTGCGGCCCGCGAACCCGGCCATGACCCCCCTCATCGACAGCATCGACCGACTCAGCGAGTTGCTCGGCCGCTCCCTTGCGTGGCTCACATGGGCGTTGGTCGCTGTAGCGGTTCTCGTGGTGGTGCTGCGCGAACTGTTTCAGATTGGCTCGATTGCACTGCAGGAAAGCCTGAGCTACCTGCACAGCGCACTCTTCATGCTGGGCGCCGGCTACGCACTGAAAGTGGGGGCTCACGTGCGCGTGGACATCTTCTATCAGCGCCTGTCACCACGTGCCCGAGCCGCAATCGACCTGCTCGGCACCTTGGTGTTCCTGTTGCCGTTCATGGCGTTTCTGTTCTGGATCAGTTGGGACTATGTGGCGGTTTCGTGGAGCCTTAAAGAGCGTTCTTCTGCCGCTGGGGGGCTGCCCGCGGTGTTCCTCCTGAAGCTGTTGCTGCTGGGCTTGGCGTTGACCTTGGGGCTGCAAGGCATTGCAGAGGCCCTGCGCAACCTGGCCGTACTGCAAGGCAAGCGGCTGCCCGCGCCCACCGCGGTCGAAGACGAGGCGCGCCTCTGATGCAGGCCCTGTCCCTGGTGATGTTCGCCGTGGTGTGCTTCGTGTTGATGGCCGGCTACCCGGTGGCCTTTAGCCTCGCTGGAACCGCCCTGCTGTTTGCCTTGGGGGGCACGCTCGCCGGCCTATTCGACCCAGCTTTCCTAACCGCCTTTCCAAACCGCGTCTTTGGCACCCTCTCCAACACCACCCTGATTGCGGTGCCCCTGTTCGTGCTGATGGGCGTGGTGCTGGAAAAGTCCCGCCTTGCCGAGCGCTTGCTCAAGACCATGGCCGAGTTGTTCGGGGGAATCCGCGGTGGCCTCGGGTTCTCAGTGGTGTTGGTCGGTGCGTTGCTCGCAGCCAGTACCGGCATTGTCGGGGCCACGGTGGTGACCATGGGGCTCATGTCCCTCCCGAGCATGCTGGAGCGTGGCTACCAGCCATCCTTTGCCACCGGCACCATCTGCGCCACCGGAACCCTGGGCCAGATCATTCCGCCCTCCATTGCCCTGGTGCTGCTTGGCGACGTGCTCTCGAGCGCCTACCAGCAGGCCCAGTTGGACCTCGGCATCTTCAACCCGAAAACCGTGTCGGTGGGTGACCTGTTCGTCGGCGCCCTGGTTCCGGGGGTGATTCTGGTGATGCTGTACCTGGGCTACATCGCCTGGATTGGTTGGCGCCACCCTGACCGCGTACCGCGTGTCGCTGCCACCGACCAGGCTTCACGGCCAGTTTTGCGCCTGCTGGCGGAGCTGCTGCCGCCACTGGTGCTCATTGCCGGCGTACTCGGGTCGATTCTGCTCGGCTGGGCGACGCCCACCGAAGCCGCTGGCGTTGGTGCCTTTGGGGCAACCCTGCTGGCTGTACTGCAACCGGCCGGCCTGACCCGCACCCAGATGGGCGAAATCGGCCGCGCCACCCTCGAAGTGACGGCCATGGTGTTTATGATCCTGATCGGCGCCTCGCTGTTTTCCTTGGTCTTTCGGGGCTTCGGCGGGGATGAGTTGATCACCGAGCTCTTCGCCACCATGCCAGGGGGCGTCGTCAGCGCCACGCTGTTGGTGATGGCTGTAATCTTTCTGCTGGGGTTCATCCTCGATTTCATCGAGATCATCTTCGTGGTGGTGCCCATTGTCGCGCCCATTCTGCTCACCCTGGGACTGGACCCAGTCTGGCTCGGCATCATGATCGCCATCAACCTGCAGACGTCCTTCCTGACCCCGCCGTTCGGGTTCGCGCTGTTCTACCTGCGTGGAGTCACCCCGGCCAGCGTGGAAACCGCGGCCATCTACCGTGGCGTGATACCCTTTATCGCGCTGCAGCTGGCGCTCCTGGGACTGCTCGCGGTTTGGCCACAGCTTGCCACTTGGCTCCCGCAGCAACTGTACGGCAGCTGAACCACGCCCCAAACACAGCCACCGGCCATAACAACCACAAATTGCCATGAACGACGACGAAATCGACCCGACCCCCCAGGGTGAATTGGCACTGCAAGTCGTCGCCATGCCCGGCGACGTCAACGCCTTTGGCGACATTTCGGCGGGCTGGCTGGTGTCGCAAATGGACTTGGCGGCCGAGATCGTCGCGGCACGAATCGCCGGCGGGCGCGTGGTGACAGTGGCGATTGAGGAACTGGCGTTCATGCAGCCGGTCTACGTGGGGGCCACCGTGGGCTGTTACGTTGAGGTCCTGGAAATCGGCCGCAGTTCAGTGCGCATCCTGGTGGAAGTCTGGACCCGCCTGCCGAGCGATGCGCAGCCCAACAAGATCACCGAAGGAGAGTTCGTGCTGGTCTCCATCGACGGCTCAGGTCGCACCCGGGCCGTAAAACGCCTGCCGCGCTGACACGGCATGGACCGCACGCGCTGCAACCCGAAACGGCCGGCCCATCGACCAACCACGCACGGGTTTCGAACGACACCATGACCGCTGCCATCTACCCCTATGTCCTCACCCTTCATGTACTCGGCGCCACCGTATGGGCGGGCGGGCACTTGGTGCTCTCGCTGAGCGTGGTCCCCAAGGCACTGCGCGAGAATGACCCCACGGTGATCAGCGAGTTTGAGCACCTCTACGAGCGCCTTGGGATTCCCGCACTGATCGTGCAGCTGGTCACCGGTTTTTGGATGGCGCATTTTCTGCTGGAAAACGTTTATGACCTGTTTTCATTCAGCAACCGCACCAATACCCTGGTCAGCACCAAGCTGATCCTCATGCTGATCACCGTCGTGCTTGCGATCGACGCCCGCCTGCGGGTCATTCCGAAACTCGACGCGGGTCGGCTCCGCTCTCTTGCCTACCACGTCTATGCGGTCACTGCAGTGGCGGTGGTGTTCGTGGTCATCGGGGTTTCGATTCGCATGCCGTTTCCATTTCCCTGAGGGGCAATCGCCGCAGCCTCACCTCACACCCACCCTTCCATGGGGCCAGGTGTTCCACGGAGCAAGTGCCATGAGCCCGCGCACCATCTTGATCACCGGCGCCAACACTGGCATCGGTTTGGCCACTGCCCAGGGGCTGTCCGGTCCCGACGTCCACCTGATCCTCGCCTGTCGCAACCTGGATCGCGCCCAGGTCGCCAAGGACCAGTTGCTGGCGCGGTGTCCAGCGATGCAGGTCGACCTGGTGCACCTGGACCTGTCCAGTCTGGACGCAATCGACGCGGCTGTGGATTGCTGCCGAACCCAATTCGATCGCATCGACGTGCTCATCAACAACGCCGGCGTCATGCCCAGCTCGTGGGAAACCTCTGCGGACGGATTCGAGCTCAGCTTCGCAGTGAACTACCTGGGCACAGCCCATTGGACCTGGGGGCTGCTGCCGCTCCTGAACGGG
>DHQM01000153.1:31244-31450 GCA_002408105.1 Gammaproteobacteria bacterium UBA5338
TTTGCGACCATGGCCCGCCCAGACCACTACCGGCCGTGGCGCGCCTACGGCACCGCCAAACTCGCGTTGATCCTGTTCACGTACGAATTGGCGCGACGGCGCCCCGACCTGCGGGTCAATGCCCTGCACCCAGGCGGCGTGAGCACCGACATCACCGACTACCCGGGCTGGTTGCGGCGGTGGCTGCGCACCCCGGAAGCAGGGGC
>DHQM01000223.1:0-218 GCA_002408105.1 Gammaproteobacteria bacterium UBA5338
GGGTGAATCCACTGACCTGAATGGCCAACGCGAAAACGGCGAACCTTATGACAGGCCCCAATCCAAGTCAATTGAGTGCTCCCAGGCGCTCTATGTTAGGGTGAGTGAGACAACTTGGCCCACCGGGCCCGGCCCCAGCGGAGCAGCCAGTGCCTCGCTTTCACGACCGCAACGATGCAGGCCGCCAACTCGCTGACCTGCTTGCGCCAGAAGTCACC
>DHQM01000223.1:397-1811 GCA_002408105.1 Gammaproteobacteria bacterium UBA5338
GCTTGCGCCAGAAGTCACCCGGACGGCTGTCGTACTGGCGCTGCCCCGGGGCGGCGTGGCCGTCGCGGTGCCCATCTGCGAGCGGCTGAACCTGCCCCTGGACCTCGCATTGCCCCGCAAAATCGGCCACCCAGGCAACCCAGAATTCGCCGTCGCAGCCGTTGGCGAGCAAGGCGCGGTCGTTCCGGACCCTGCCGCCCTCGCCCACCTGGATCCCGGATGGCTGGGCGAGGCGGAAGCCGCCGCACGGACCGAAGCGCGCCGACGGCGCGACCGCTACCTTGGTGGTGCAGCGCCCTCCACACTGCGGGGCCACGAGGCGCTGTTGGTCGACGATGGAGTGGCCACTGGTTTGACCATGCGTGCAGCCATCAAAGACGTTCAGGCGCGCGAGGCTGAACGAATTGTGATCGCGGTGCCCATCATCGCCGATGACACCGCCCAGGCGCTGGAGGCAGAAGTCGACAGGGTCATCGCAGTGTGGCGCCCAACGTCCTTTCTGGGTGCAGTTGGGGCGTACTACGAACAGTTCCCTCAACTCACCGACAGCGAGGTGCTGAGACTTCTAAACGCCGTCCGCCGCCACCCATCACCGGTAGCACCATGAACGGCCGTGCCCTGGTACAGGGCCACCCACACCCAAGCCGCCGGGCGGCGCTGATGCACCCAGAAACCTACGGCCTCAACGCGGGCACACCCATCGGGGTCATCGATACCACAATGAACTGCGTGTTCCTCACCCCCGAACACGCCTACAAACTGAAAACTCCCCAGTTCGATAGCGACTTCGATGCACCTGCCCTTGCCCAGCGTCGGCGCAATTGCGCGCTGGAGGTGCGCCTTAATCGGCGCCTGGCAACCGGCGTGTACCAAGGGGTATCGCTGCTTTGCGCCAGGCCGGACGGCGCACTGCGAATCGACACCAGCGGTCGCCCGGTCGACTGCCTGGTGCGCATGCAGCGGCTGCCCCATACAGCCACGCTGGAGGCACACATCGCCACCGACCAGCCGCCCGACCCATCTGCGGTTCTGGAACCTCTACTCGCCCTGTACGCGACCGCACCAAGGTTGCGCCAACCCAGTGGCTATCCACTTGCACTTCAGAACCGGGTGCGCCGCCTGTACCACGCCTTGCAGGGGGTGCATTCCTTGGTCGCTGCACCGGACACCGTGCGGCTCGTCGCAGAGTTCGAGCACCAGGTGACCCAATGCGGCAGTGAAATGGTGGAGCGGGCGTCGGCCGGCCGGGTCGTCGAGGGCCACGGGGACCTGCGCCCTGAGCATGTGTATCTGCTCAAGCACCGGGTGTCCATCATCGATTGCCTGGAGTTCGACCGTGCCCTGCGCATGGTCGACCCCGCGGATGAGATCGGGTTCCTGGCGCTCGAGTGCAGCCGGCTCGAAGCCGACGACT
>DHQM01000223.1:2034-16134 GCA_002408105.1 Gammaproteobacteria bacterium UBA5338
GACTTCGCCAGTGGCCTGCTCGACAGCTACCTGCGCGCCAGTGGCGACCGTCCCACAACCAGGCTGCTGCGGCTGTATCGGGCGCATCGGGCACTGCTGTGGGCATGCTTGGCGCTGCGACACTTGCGGACCCCAGGGCCGACATTGAGCAGCGCAGCCTGGGTGGTCCGCGCCGAAGGCTATCTCGCTGCCGCGGAAAAGGCGCTGACCGGACGCTGGAAACCGCCGTAACCCAGACGTCAGTCTTCCGAGTCGATGCCGAGTGCGTCGACGCCGCTGCCGAGACTCAAGCGGACCGCGGCTGCCGCCACATCAGGCGCCAGGTCCACCACCTCAACCCGGCGCGCGATCGGCGAGTCCTTAAGCCGCTCCAGTGGCAGACTGTTGGTGACCAGCACCCGGTCAATCGGTGCCCGTTCCAGCAACAGCGGTGCATCACCGGTGAACAACCCATGGGTCGCCAGCGCCCAAACCCGATCGGCCCCAGCCGCCAAGGCAGCCTCAGCAGCCCGCACCATGGTGGCACCCGATGCCAGCATGTCGTCGACCACTACCGCGGTGCCACACACCTCTCCCAACAGGCGCGTTCCACTCAATTTTCCGCCGCTGCGGCGTTTTTCGACCAGCGCCGTGGTCACCGGTCCCGATCGACGGCGCCCCAGCGCCCGCGCGAGTGCATCCACACGTTTCATGCCCCCCACATCAGGCGCCACCAGGGTCAATGGACCGTCGCACTGATCGCCCAGCCAGCGCACCCAGAGCGGCGTCATCGCGAGCGCTTCAAACCGAACGCGAAATGCGTTTTGGGCCGCCGCCAGGTTGTGCGCCTCGACGCAAAGCACGGCATCACACCCGGAAACCTCGATCCATTGTGCAAGGTAGCGCAGACTCAATGGGTCTTGGGGTTTGGTGCGCCGATCCTTGCGTGCATAGGGCAAGTACGGCACCGCGAGGGTCACGCGGCTCGCTCCGGCGTCTTTGAGTGTCGAAACAAAAAACAGGGTCTGGACCAGCCGGTCGTTGAGGCTGGCGCGCGCGTCCGCGTGCAGTTGCTGCAACACCACCACCGAGGCGCCCGCAACACTTCGGAGCGGACGCAACTTGTGCTCGCCATCGGTGAACACGCGCAGCTCCAAGGGCGCGCAATCGATGCCCATCTCTCGGGCAACCGCCGGCCCGAGTGTGGTGGCACCGTCCAACGCAAACAACAGTGGGTCCGGAGCAGTCACTCGAGTTCGTTTTCCCCGTCGTCGCCGTCGGGGGTCGACAGACCGGACGCTTCGTCATCTTCCGCTTCGGGGAGCATACCCTCAGGCAGGTCGAGCAAATCCAGCGCTTCGTAAGGCGCCAGCGGATCTTCGGGCGGCGCAATGATTTCCAGCTCCAGCAACTGCCATTCATCCCTGTCGAAAGCGTCAAGCTCCCCGTCGAGGTACTGCACCTCGACCAACTGCGCTTCGACCTCCACCACTTGAAAACTGAGGCCACGCTGCAGATCGCTGTACCAAGTGTCTTGAATCGGGTCGATCTCGTTCATCGGTCACCTCCTCGACCACTGTCGAGTTGCATCGCAACGCGCTGCGTCCAAGCATGAGAACCCCAACCGCTGAGGTCAATCGGTTGCGCCCCCACTTGCAATCCAACAATCCATTGATACCATCGCGCGTCCTTTACGTGACCATTGGAGGTCGACCGCGTGAAATCCACCCCCTTGTGCCAGGCGTTGGCGGTCACAGCGCTGTGCACATCCTCCTGGACCAGCGCCGTAACCACAATGGCCGACCTGCACCTTGCCGATGTCAGTCACGGCTGGGGGGGCGAACTCGACCTCTCCCTCTCCGGATCTGGCGGCAATACAGTGGAACGCAGTGTAGAAGCAGGTGCCCGCCTCAGCCATGGTGGGGAGGCCGCAACCTACCACCTGCTGGGCAGCTACGCATACGGGTCAGGAGATGGAGTGGCTGACACCGACAAGGCATTTGTGCATCTGCGGGCCCTCAAGCCGCGCCAGTCCGCCCCTGAGTGGCAATGGGACACCTACGGCCAGTGGCAACAGAATCGGTTTACCCGCCTCGGAAGTCGAGAGTTGCTTGGGTTGGGGGTGCGCCATCGTGACCCCAGCTCGCCCGCAGAGACGCCCTCAACCGCGGGGGGCCTGGGCGCGTTCTATGAGCGTGAGCAGTTGGACGCCACGGGAACCGAACCCGAGCAGAAGACCCACACCTGGAGGGGCAACCTGTACGTTGTGGTTCGCCACAGGTTCGGCCAAGGCCTGAGCCTTTCCAGCGGCAGTTACCTGCAGCCTGCGCTCGACGACCTCGAGGATGTCCGGTTCCTGCAACACCTCAGCGTCAGCGTACCCATGACCCAGGCACTGGAACTGGTGATGGACTTGGTCGTCTCTCACGACAGCGCGCCGCCCGCGAAAGTGGATCACACCGACTGGGAGTACCTCACTCGCCTAAGGTACCGGTTCTAACCAGCTCCACAACAGCCTTCAGGACCCAACCCAATCGCTTCATCCACCCTCGCCCTGGGCGATCATGGCACGCAAGTGCTCGGCGGACACAAACCCAGAGATCAAGCGTCCGTCCTCAAGCACGACACTCGGGGTCGCCTGAACGCCAAGCTCCAGACCCAACCGGAACTGCTGGGCCACGGGGTTGGCGCACTCTGTGGACTTGACCGCGCGCCCGGCTTTGGAGGCCGTCATGGCCGCCTTGCGGTCCTCGGCGCACCAGATCGATACCATCTTGCGGTAAGTGGGTGATCCAGGTCCGTTGCGCGGAAACGCAACGTAGGCGACTTCAATGCCTTGCTTGTGGATGGAGGCCATCTGCTCGTGCATCTTGCTGCAGAAGGGGCAGTCAACGTCAGTGAACACATACACCCGCGTCTGCGCGTCCGGCGAAGAAAACACCACCAAATCTTCCTCGGGCACCGCCTGCAGGCGTTCTGTCCGACTGCTGTTCATGGCGCGTTGGCTGAGGTTCACGAAACCTGCCTCCGTGACTGCATAGAGTTCGCCAACCACAAAGTGGCCTCCATCGGCCGTGGCGTACAACACCGGCCCCTGCGCAGTTTGCACTCGATATAGACCTTCCACTTCGGTGGCCGCGACATTCGCCACAGTCAGTCTGGGGTTCGCACCGCCGATGCGCTCGCGAATGGTGTCGACCGCCGTCGCCTCGCCCTCAGCAAACGCGAGGGGCATGGACCCAGAAAGAATCAGCCCCACAACAAGTCGTTGCGCGAACCATCGAATCTTTGACATGACACCGCACTCCTTCCCAAACGCTATTTTGCATGGTAAACCGCCCCGTCAACCCACAGAGCATAGGGCAGCAGCGGCTGCCGAACCACCCCGCTATCCGCGGGGGTGGTGCTTTTGATGCAGTGACTGCAGCCGATGCTTCGCGACGTGGGTATAAATCTGCGTCGTCGAGAGGTCAGCATGGCCGAGCAACAGCTGAACGACACGCAGGTCCGCGCCGTGATTCAACAAATGCGTGGCAAACGCGTGGCGGAGTCGGTGCGGCGACAGGTCAGTGTCGATGCCCGCGTGGCGCGCCAAGGCCTTGATCCGGTACCAACAGGCCTGACGGCTTAGCGGTGCGCCCCCGCGGCCCGGAAACAACGCGTCAGTGCGCGAAGCGGCGGTGGCCCAGCGGCCCCGCACCTCAGCCCGGTACCGATTGAGCCACGCCAACGCTTCCTCTCCGACCGGCACCAAGCGTTCCTTGCCGCCTTTGCCGAGCACCCGCACCAACCCCCGGTCGAAATCAACCTGGCCGAGACGCAGACCCACCAACTCGGACACCCTAAGCCCACTCGCGTACATGAGTTCAAGCATGGCGCGGTCGCGCAGGCCAATCGGTGTCCTAGGGTCTGCCGCAGCCAGGAGTGCTTCAACTTCGGCCTCTGCCATCGATCGGGGCAACGGACGACCGATGCGCGGGTTCGCCACATTGAGGGTGGGATCCGCCTCCAGCACACCCCGGGCGATCAGGTGGCGAGAAAAGGCCCTCGCACTGGCCAGGAAGCGCTGGGTGGAACGGCTGCTGTACCCGTTTTGCATGCGCTGGGCGAGAAAGTCGAGCAAACGGGCTCGGGTCAGGTTTTCGATGGGGACATGGGCTGCGTCCAGCCACTGCAGCAGGCGCGCCAGATCGGACCTGTACGCACTGAGCGTGTGGGGACTCAGGCCGCGCTCAAGCCAGAGCGCGTCCAAGAAAGCATCCAGTAGTTGCTGGTGGTCAAACGACAGCGGTGCCCGATTGCCCTTTTGCAGTGCTGCAAGTGGAGCGAGGTTGGCCACCGCTGGCCTGCCCATCCGCGCTAGATCTTCTCGCGAATCCGCGCCGCTTTACCGGAACGCTCGCGCAAATAGTAGAGCTTGGACTGCCGCACCGCGCCACGGCGCTTGATGGTGATGCTGTCGATCAGGGGACTGTAGGTTTGGAAGGTCCGCTCGACGCCAACACCATCGGAGATTTTGCGCACGATGAACGCGGAGTTGATGCCTCGATTGCGCCGACTGATCACCACGCCCTCAAACGCCTGCAGACGCTCGCGGTCACCATCGCGAACCCGCACCTGAACCACCACAGTGTCTCCCGGGGCAAAATCCGGGATGTCCTTTTCGGTTTGTTCCGCTTCGATGGCGGAAATCAATTTATTGCTGCTCATCGCCTGCCGCTCCTCGTGGCTGGTCTGCGTCTAGTTCAAGACTCGCTTCGCGAATCGATGTAGGCCTGCAAGAGGCCCTGATCCTCTGTGCTCAAATTCACCGCCGACAACAAGTCAGGGCGGCGTTCCCAGGTTCTCCCCAGTGCCTGTTGACGGCGCCAGCGCGCGATCCGCTGGTGATCGCCACTCAGCAGCACAGGCGGCACCCGGACCCCAGCGTAAATCTCCGGCCGCGTAAAATGCGGACAATCCAGCAAGCCGTCAACGAATGAATCTTGTCGCGCCGACTCACCGTGACCGAGCACGCCGGGAATCAGGCGTCCAATCCCATCGATGACTGCAGCCGCTGCGATCTCGCCACCGCTGAGCACAAAATCACCGATCGAGCATTCTTCATCGACGTCCAGATCAATCAATCGCTCGTCGATGCCCTCATAGCGTCCCGCCACCAGCACGAGACTGGTCTGGTCTCGCCACCGCTCGAGGTGCTGTTGGCGCAACGGCACCCCTTGGGGCGTGAGCGCAACAACTCGCGGCGCCCGTGCCATGGGGTTTAGGGCCCTGGCCTCTGCGAGCGCCCGGTGCAGCGGATCCACCTTCATCACCATGCCAGGGCCGCCGCCATAGGGCCGGTCGTCGACCGTGCGGTGCCGGTCCTCGGTAAAGGCGCGCGGGTCGAACAGCTCCACTTGCAGGCGGCCTTCTTCAACCGCGCGCCCAGTGACTCCATACTGGATCACCGGGTGCAACAGTTCTGGAAACAGGGCCACAACCCCGATCCACATGGCCGGGCTTTCTCCGTCCACGCCACAGGATCCCGAGGCGTCAGTCAATAATCAGCGTCCCAGTCGACCCGCACGAACCCAGCCGGAATGTCCACTTCCAAGATGGTGCGCTCGGGCACGTAGGGAATCAGTCGTTCGCGCTGATCGAGGCTGTCCGGCGTGGGCGCCACCACCAGCACGTCGTTGGCGCCTGTCTCTAGCAACCGTGCGACGTTCCCGAACTCGACCCCAGAACAGGCGATCACCCGCAATCCAACGAGGTCTGACCAGTAGTAGTCACCCTCCGGCAACTTCGGCAACTCGGCGCGTTCGATCGCCAACTCCGCGCCACGGTATTGTGCGGCACCGTCCCGGTCGCTGCAGTTCGCGAAACGCATCAGCAGCAGCCCACCCTGGATGCGGGTTTCACCCACGTCGACTGTCCGCCAAGCACAATTGCCCAGCCGATACCAAAGCCAGTCGGGCTCGGTGAGCAGCCGCAGCGAATCCACCAGCGGCTGCACCCTGGACCAACCCTGCACCGCGTAGGGCGCGCCCACACGGGCTGCCACAAGCGGTGCCTCAGGCTTCGGCCGCAACCTCTTCAGCACCCGCTTCGGGCTGCGCCTTGCGGGCTTGACGAACCAGCTGCGAAACACGATCGGACAGCTGCGCGCCCTGACCCACCCAGTAGTCGACACGCTCCAGGTCCACGCGCAAAGCTTCGGACTGCCCCCGCGCGATCGGATTGAAAAAACCCAGTTGCTCGATGTACCGCCCATCGCGTGCGCGGCGGCTGTCTGTCACGTTAATCCGGTAAAACGGGCGTTTTTTCGCTCCGCCCCGGGCCAATCGAATCGTCACCATAGCCTTGTTTCCAACTTCTCTGCCGACATTGGGCCCACTGAACTCGCCCCGCATAAAAAGGGCGCACATGGTACGTGAATTCCGGGCCGTGATCAAAGCCCTGAAGCATCTGGACGATTAAAAGTTCATGGGTGGCATGCCGCCTGGAGGCATTCGCCCACCCATGCCACGCAGCATGTTGTTTAGCCCGCCCTTCTTACCCATCTTTTTCATCATTTTCTGCATCTGTTTGTGCTGCTTCAGCAGCCGGTTCAACTCCTGAACCTGAGTTCCAGAGCCAAGGGTAATGCGCCGCTTGCGCGAACCGTTGATGATGTCCGGGTTGCGCCGTTCGGCCGGTGTCATTGCGTTGATCATCGCCTCCATTCGTCCAATGCTGCCATCCCCCAGTTGGGCCTGAGCCGCATCGGCCATGCCCTGCATGCCCGGCATTTTTCCGAGAATTCCGCCGACCCCGCCCAGGTTGCGCATTTGCTGCAGCTGATCGCGAAAATCCTCCAGATCAAAACCCTTGCCCTTCTTGAGCTTCTTGCCAAGCTTTTCAGCCTTTTCCTTGTCGATCTTGCGTTCGGCTTCTTCCAGCAGGGACAGCACATCCCCCATGCCAAGGATGCGTGAGGCAATGCGCTCCGGGTGGAACGGTTCAAGCGCCTCGGTGCGCTCACCCACCCCCATGAACTTGACGGGTTTTCCAGTGATATGGCGGACCGACAAGGCCGCCCCACCCCGGGCATCGCCATCGACTTTGGTGAGCACAACACCGGTCAGTGGTAGCGCATCGTTGAATGCCTTGGCTGTGTTGGCAGCGTCCTGCCCGGTCATGGCGTCGACCACGAACAGGGTTTCGGCAGGATGCAACCGGCGGTGCAGTTCGCGCACCTCATCCATCATCTCAGCATCAACATGCAGTCGCCCGGCCGTGTCGACGATGAGGACATCCTGCTGAGCGATGCGAGCACGCTGCAAGGCCGCTTCGGCAATCTCGGCCGGGCGCTGCCCAGCCTCCACCGGGTAGGCATCGACCCCCACTTCCTTGGCCAGGGTATGCAACTGCTCAATTGCCGCTGGACGGTAGACGTCGGTGCTCACCACCACGACCGACTTTTTCTCCCGCTCTTTCAGGTAACGGGCAAGCTTTGCAACGGTGGTCGTCTTCCCTGCACCTTGCAAGCCGGCAAGCAACACCACCACAGGGGGTTGCGCTGAAAGCTCCAACCCGGGGCTGACTTCGCCCATCACGGCTTCGAGTTCCTTCTGCACGATGCCAACAAACACCTGCCCAGGGGTCAGGCTGCGCAGCACTTCCTGGCCCAAGGCGCGCTCGCGCACCGCCGCCACGAAGTCTTTCACCACTGGCAGGGCGACATCGGCTTCCAGCAATGCCAAGCGAACCTCGCGCAAGGTTTCGGCGATGTTGTCTTCCGTCAGTTTGGCCTGGCCGCGCACATTGCGCAGTGTGCGGGACAGGCGTTCGGTCAGGTTTTCGAACATGGACATCTCTCCACGAGGGCCGGCGCATCCGCTCCATGGACACCGCCAAAGGGACCATTATAGGGACGCACAGGCGCGCCCCCCAAGAGCCGGCTTCTCTCAGACGTCGCCGCTGCCCTATACTGGGTGCTCCGGGATTCCCCCGCCCACGAAGCAAACGAGACCTGGAAGACTTGTTCCTGCTGGACGCCTCAAGCGCCTTGATCGCAGCGGTCTGCTATTTCGTCAGCGGCCACCTCCAGTACCACCACCTGACCGGAGCGGGAACGCGACCCATCTCCGAATCGTCGACAGAGCGGTGGTTGATGCCCCTGGTGCTGGTTGCGACGGCATTGCATGGGCTTCATTTGTACCGCACGCTGTGGGTCGCGGGGGGCATTCATTTGGGCCTCTTTCGCGTCGCCGCCCTCGCGTCCTGGTTGATGGTTCTCATTGTGCTTCTGGGCGGCATTCGCCTGCGGCTGCGCAACCTGTTCGCCTTTGTGCTGCCGATCGCCGCAACGACACTCATTTTGAACGCGTTCATCGACACCCACTATCAGCCACTACACGGGCTGCCACTCGGTGTGTTGTCCCACGTCTGCATCTCAGTCTTCGCGTTTAGCCTGTTGGGAATCGCGGCGTTGCAGGCGTTGGTGCTGGCATTTCAGAACCACCAACTCAAAGCCCATCATACGCGCGGCCTGTTGGCCACGCTCCCGCCACTGGAAACCATGGAAGTGCTGTTGTTTCGGGTGATTGGCGCGGGTTTTGTAACCTTGACCGCCGCGATACTGACCGGCGCGGTCTTCATCGAAGACATGTTTGCGCAGCACCTGCTGCACAAGACTTTCTTCACCTTGCTGGCCTGGTTGGTGTTTGCGCTGCTCCTTGTAGGGCGGCGGGTTCTGGGCTGGCGCGGCACCACCGCCATCCGCTGGACCATCGCCGGCTTTGCGGTTCTGGCACTCGGGATTTTCGGCAGCAAACTGGCCCTCGAAGTGCTCCTCCAAACCCAGGCCTAAGCCCCTCGCCCACCCACCAAGGGACCTTCAGCAGTGGACTCCTTCCCACTCAGCGTATTGCTGTTGGCCGTCGCCGGACTCATCCTCGCCTCGGCTTTTTTCTCCAGCTCTGAGACCGGCATGATGGCGCTCAACCGGTACCGGTTGAAGCACCTGAGTGAAGCCGGAAACCCGGGGGCACGCCGGGCTTCGCGGCTGCTCAAGCGCCCGGATCGGTTGATCGGCCTGATCCTGATCGGCAACAATTTCGTCAACAACATGGCGGCCTCGCTCGCGACCATGATCGCGGTGCGCCTGCTCGGCGACCAGCACATTGCCCTGGCAGCGAGCGTGGCCACCATCACCCTGACCCTGGTGGTGCTTGTGTTCGCCGAAGTCACTCCGAAAACATGGGCAGCACTGCACCCCGAACGCATTGCGTTTCCGGCTTCTTGGTTGCTGACGCCCCTGCTGCGGCTGCTCAGCCCATTGGTAGCGCTGGTGAACGGCGTCTCCAACGGGTTGCTGCGGCTGCTTGGTGTGCGTGTCGATCAGGTGGGGCCAGATCGGCTCAGCCTTGAGGAGCTGCGCACTGTGGTGCATGAATCTGGCGAGATGGTGCCGCGCCGGCACCACAACATGCTGCTTGGGATCCTTGATCTCGAACACGTAGCTGTCAATGACATCATGGTGCCACGCGGTGATGTGGTGGGCATTGACCTCAATGACCACATCGACGACATCATCGAGCAGCTGCGCTCCAGTGCACACACACGCCTGCCGGTGTACCGCGGTGACATCAACGACGTGGTTGGGATACTTCACCTGCGCAATGCCGCGCGCTTTCTGACCAGCGATACGCTCACCCACGAGGTGCTCATCGAAGTCACCCGTGACCCCTACTTTGTCCCCGAAAGTACACCCCTGCACATCCAGTTGTTTAATTTTCAGCACGAGAAACGACGCATTGGCATCGTGGTGGATGAATATGGGGATGTGCAGGGCATCGTCACGCTGGAGGACATCCTTGAGGAAATCGTTGGCGAGTTCACCACCAATATCGCCGAGACCGCCTGGGACATCGCGCCCCAACCGGACGGGAGCTACCTCATTGAGGGTTCGGCGGTGCTCAGGGAAATCAACCGTTCCCTGCACTGGACGCTACCGATCGACGGTCCCAAGACGTTGAATGGCTTGGTGTTGGAGCACCTGGAGACCATCCCGGATGCCAGCCTCTGCCTGCGCATCGAGGACTACCAGCTTGAAATCGTGCAAACCAAAGACAACCAGGTGAAAACGGTGCGGGTGCGCCGTTGTCCGGTCACGGCCTCGGCCGTTGCGCAGCGGGTGGAACCCAGCTAGGCTCCGCTCACCCGCGTGCGATCCGGGCCCGGATCCGCTCCACAACCCCAACTTCTTGTTCCAGACAGGCGGCGCAACTGGGTCGGCTGCGCACCCCCTCAACCAATTCAGCAAGCGCTGGCCAGCGCGCCGCGTCGACGGACTCCCCACCGTGAATGAGGTTGCAGCATTGGGACGCCACCGCGATGTCTGCCATGGTCAAACGGTCTGCGGCCAGATGGGGCCGACCGTCCAGCTCTGCCTCAAGGTAGTCGAAGTGGCGCGGCAAGCGCTCGGCGAGCACCGAATCCACCAGAGTTGAATCGCCGGCCTGACCCAGCAGCGGCATGATGAGCCGTTGGCGGAACACGCCAAAAGTACAGCAGCCCGATAGCTCATAGTCGGCATACTTCTCAAACCAAAGCACCCGAGCGAACTCATGGTCATCGGCCGCGTACAGGCTCGGTTCGGGATACCGGCGTTCCAGGTACTGAGCGATCACGGCCGAGTCGGCCAGGGTGCCGCGATCATCCCGATACGCTGGCACCCGCCCCAACGGATTCACGGCGAGCAGCTCCGGGGTTTTCTCATTCGGGTCCAGCGGCACCAGGCTGTAATCCAGGTTCTTCTCTGCCAGAGCGATGCGAATTTTGCGAACGAACGGCGAGAGCGGCGCTCCAAACAGCGTGGCCGACATGGTCAAGTTCTCCTTCCGGCAGTGCAGAGACCATCAAGCGGGCGCGGCATCCGCCCGCTCCTGCGCGTACTCGGTGCCGGCCAAGCCTCGGCGAAGCAGCTCGTGGTATTGCGCTTGGGTGTACCCCAGCAGCTCTAGATACACGTACTCGTTGTCCTCACCCAAGCTCGGCGCTGCGCGCTCCCACCGAAGCGGCATGTCCGAGAACCGATAGGGCTGGCGGGGGAAGTTGTAGGTGCCCGTTGCTGCCTGGTGTAGGGGTTTGAAGAGGCCTCGGTGGGTCACCTGGGGGTCCGCAAAGGTATCGGCCTCATCTTGGACCGGCGCCGCCGGGACACCCTGCTCCTGCAGACAGTGAAAGACCGCCTGCTTGGACCTTGTCCGAGTCCATTGCGCCAATTCTTGATCGATGTGGTCGTGCTGCGCATGGCGGCCCGAGGCGGTCGCCAGGGCCGGAGCACAGGCCCACTCCGGGGCGCCCATCGCGTCGATCAGGGCCGCCCATTCTGCGTCGTTGCGAACACTGATCACCACCCACTGGTCCTCCCCCAGGCAGGGGTAACAACCCTGGGGCGCGGACACCCGGTCGCGGTTTCCCAGGGAGGGTTGCGAGCGCCCATTCATGCTTTGATCCAACACCACGTCTCCAATCTGGTGCAACATGGTTTCCGCCTGGGGAATCTCCACAAGGCACCCCTTACCAGTGCGGTGGCGGCGGTGCAGGGCCCCCAGAATCATGAAACCGGCGACGGTCGGACTCACGTCGTCCATGTGGAATGTGGGCGAGGTCTGTGAGATGTCCGCATCCGGGTACGCACGGAGCCAGGTCAGTCCGGTCAGTGCTTCGAAATGGGCACCGAACCCCAGGTAATCGGCATAGGGCCCGGAGAGACCAAGCGGGGGCATGCGACACAAAATGAGCTTGGGGTTGATCGCGCTCAACACCTCCCAGGTGAAGCCCAGGCGGTTGCCGATTCGCTGCGCGTTGTTCTCCACCACAATGTCGCTCATGGCGACCAGTTCTCGAAACGCCTGCGCGCCCTCGTCAGTATCAAGCTCCATGGTCACACTGAGCTTGTTGCGGTTGAGCACGTTGAACGAACTGGAGCGGTTGTAGGGTTGGGGCTGGGGTTGTCCGTCGGGGAACGACATCCGCTGCAGCATGCCCATGCGCTGCACCAAGTCCGCCGTCAGGTGCGGCTGGGCACGGGTGCTGGATGGAATCCGGTGGCTGGATTCGACACGAATCACTTCAGCGCCAAGATCAGCGAGGTGCTGGGTGGCGGCAGGGCCCGCCCAGACCACGGTCAAGTCGAGCACACGGATTCCTTCAAGGGGCAAATCATTCATGGCGATTCCTCCGTGATCAGATGGCGCCCACTCCGGCAAACCGGCTGAGGTCGGTGTTGGTGTGGCCAAGCTGAGCACCTAAGATTTCCCGGTTGTGCTCACCGAGCCTGGGCGCTGGATACCGCAGTGCAAAGCCATCTTCGATCCGTGCCAAGGGCCCTGGATAGGTGAGGGGACCCGCCACAGGATGGTCCTGCTGCACCCAAAACTCCCGCGACTGAAAGTGTTCGTCTTCCATCAAGTCTTCGACAGAATTCACCGGATACACGGGCCATTGGTGCGCGAGTGCGTCGGCGAATGCCTCGGCGCGGGTCCGCGCCATCAGCCATTGGTCCAGGGCGCTGGCGATGTCGCCTTTGAGCTCGGGGCTGTATAGCCCACCGGGTTTGGCCAGGCAATCCATGAACTCGGGCCGGCCCAGGGCCTTCGCCATGCGATCAGCCCATGCCGGCGTCGTGACAATCTGGACGTGCCCATCCTGACAAGGAAAGATGCCCATGGGCAGCGCCGAACTGGACAGCGGCTCTCGGCGCGAACATTCGCCTGTATAGGCATGCCCGAGCAGCAATTGAACACGGCGGTCGACACTGGTTTGTGCAACCTCTGCTGCCGCCAGGTCTAGGTGTTGCGCTCGCCCCTGATGGCGGGCTGAGAAGAAAGCGGCTGCAGTGGCCACGGACAGCGCGTTGCCCACCTGGTGCTCGACCATACTGGCGGCCTTCTTGATCGGGTAAAGGCCTGGATCACCCGTCATGTTCATGCCACCCAGGGCGTAGTAGAGGATGTCGGCCCCCTGGTACTGGGCGTAGGGTCCATCCTGGCCGAAGGGGGTCACGCTGGCCAACACCACGTTGGTTTTGCACTGTCGCAGTTGTTCGAAACCGAGTCCGAGTCGGTCCATGTGGCCCGGAGCAAAACTCTCGATCACGATGTCTGAGGTGGCCACCAACTCCCTGAGTAAGCTGGCACCGGTGTCGGTTTCAAGGTCGAGGGTGATGCCACGTTTATTGCGGTTCAGGTGCAAGTACAGCGCACTGGCCTCGATGTCAGGGACATCGCCTGGGAAAGGTCCGCGCCGACGGGTCGAGTCACCTTTCGGTGGCTCGACCTTGATGACGTCAGCACCGTAATCGGCAAAAATTCGAGCACAAAAGGGCCCCGGAATCCCGTCGGAAAGATCAAGAATCCGGACATCGCTGAAAAGCTGATCCATCGCCGCGACTCCAAGAGGAGGGCCGGGGGCTTTGAGGGGCCTTCTCAGGCTGGGCGCCACGAGAGGGCGATAGTTGTGGACCGCCCGACCGGGTTGTTATTGTAATTCCCGATCCGGCGAGGGTGCCGATTCAGTGCGCCGCTTGTCAAGCGGCCACACCAGGCTGCGGGTCAGTCCCCTGCATCAAAGCGGATGCATTCGGCAGCGGCGACCGCGACCGCTCGGGCCTGATCCACGGTCTCCGCGCGAGCAAGCGCCACCCCCATGCGGCGCCTGCCGCTGACCTGCGGTTTGCCGAATAACCTCAGGTCCGCTTGCGGCAAAGACAACGCTTCGTCGATTCCGTGGGCCCGTGGCGCCTCAAGTTCCCCTTCCGCGAGAATCACCGCGGACGCCGCCGGACTTTGCAGGTGAACGGGTCCGATCGGCAGACCCAGCAACGCCCGCACATGCAGCGCGAATTCGGACTGCCACTGCGATGCCAGCGTGACCATTCCGGTGTCGTGGGGACGCGGCGACACTTCGCTGAAAATCACCTCGTCGCCACACACGAACAACTCAACCCCGAAGAGTCCCCAGCCCCCCAATGCGGTGGTCACCCGTTCAGCAATCTGCTGCGCACGCTCCAAGGCAAGGGCGCCCATTGGGTGGGGCTGCCAGGACTCCCGGTAGTCGCCGTCCTCCTGACGGTGGCCGATCGGCGGA
>DHQM01000223.1:16398-18410 GCA_002408105.1 Gammaproteobacteria bacterium UBA5338
CCTGGCGGTGGCCGATCGGCGGACAGAAGGCGGTGCCCGAGCGGTGTCGCACGGTCAACAGGGTGATTTCGTAGTCGAACTCCACCAGCCCCTCGACAATCACCTCACCTGCCCCCGCACGCCCCCCCTCTTGCGCTTGCACCCAGGCGCTTTCCAGGCCTTGCGGCCCGCGCACAAGGGACTGGCCCTTCCCGGACGAGCTCATCACCGGCTTGACGAAGCAGGGATAACCAATCTGGGCCACAGCCTGCTCGAACGCCGGTCGGTCGCTGGCGAACGCATAAGGCGAAGTGGGCAGTCCCAGCTCCTCTGCTGCCAAGCGGCGAATGCCTGCCCGGTTCATGGTCAGGTGCGCAGCCCGTGCCGTTGGCACCACACAGTGCCCTTCTGCTTCGAGTTCAACGAGCACATCGGTGGCAATCGCTTCAATCTCGGGAATGATGAAATGCGGCTGTTCGATCTCAACAACGCGGCGCAGCGCTGTCCCATCGAGCATCGAAAGCACGTGGTGTCGGTGGGCAACCTGCATCGCGGGCGCCGAGGGGTAGCGGTCCACGGCGATGACCTCCACACCCAACCGCTGCAGTTCAATCGCAACCTCTTTGCCCAGCTCTCCAGATCCGAGGAGCAGCGCGCGGGTCGCGCCTGCGCTCCCAGGGGTGCCAATGGCGCTCATTCCCCTCCCCCGGTCAGTTCATACAGGTGGGCACCGGACGCCCGAGCGCGAGACTCGCAGGCTGCCAGCACCGCCCGCTTCTCATCGACGCCCATCATCGTCCAACGCGCGATTTCCGTCCCGGTGCGGTGGCAACCGATGCACAGATCGTTGTCGTCGAGGGCGCACACCGAAACACAGGGCGATGCGGGCGGCTTGTGGGTCTTTGGGTCCGTCATGGTCAGAACCGTGGATCGAGCGCGAGCT
This sequence comes from Gammaproteobacteria bacterium UBA5338, assembly GCA_002408105.1. Lineage (GTDB taxonomy): Bacteria > Pseudomonadota > Gammaproteobacteria > Pseudomonadales > UBA5862 > UBA5862. The sequence continues at coordinate 17,321 of DHQM01000223.1, forward strand.
CGCTGCGGTAGCGCTTGAAGTTGTCAACATAGTGCTGGGCACTGCCCTCAAGAATCTGACGTTGCAGGTCAGAGATTTCACGCACGACTTTTCCTGGTGACCCCATCACCAGAGATCCATCGGGAATCTCTTTACCCTCGGGGATTAGGGTGTTGGCTCCGATCAAACAGTACTTGCCAATCCGGGCGCCGTTCAGGATCACGGCGTTGATTCCGATCAAACTGAAGTCTCCAATGGTGCACCCATGCAGCATGACCTTATGCCCCACGGTCACGCCGCGCCCGATGGTGAGCGGAACGCCATGGTCGGTGTGCAACACGGATCCGTCTTGCACATTGGAATCCTCGCCAATCACGATCCAGTCATTGTCCCCGCGAGCAACGGCATTGAACCAAATGCTGGCGTTGTTCTCGAACGCCACCGACCCGATCACCGTGGCGCTCTGCGCAACGAAAAAATCGGTCCCCCGCACATCGATTTGGCGCTCTCCCAAACGATAAATCATCACTTGTCTCCAGTGGTTGTCGGTCGGTCGCTGGGCGTGGACCGCCCTCAGCGCGGCTACCGCATTGTAAGAGCCGAAGGACCTCAAACCCAAGGCAAATCCGCGCCAAATACCCGTCGCCCAGAAAGCGGTTTTGCGTCGATTGGTCGTCAACTGCGGACCGAAAAAACCAAGATCATCTAAAAAATAATCTCTTTATAACCCATGGTTCGTGGATGCAATCGACCTAGCTGTATGATTCGCAACGATTTTATGGGCCCTCTGGCGGATGCCCGTACGGCCGAGCCACGATTGATCAATTATTGCTCAATTTGCACGGGACACGTAGACTAATTTTCACGAATTGCAAGCTTTGGGTGAGCCGGTGCCACCCACGACAAGGAGCGAGACCATGACCACGCCTTCGAAACTGCCAGCGTTCGACGAATTAAAGCGGTTGGCGGAACAGGATCCCCAAGCCCTTGAGGCCCTGCGCACCCGCCTGGTCGAGGAAGTGATCGAAAACGCCGACCCCGAGTCGCAGCCGCGCCTGCGGGGACTGCAATTTCAAGTGGATATGGAACGTCGAAGGGCCAAGACTCCAAT
>DHQM01000223.1:18579-25192 GCA_002408105.1 Gammaproteobacteria bacterium UBA5338
AAGGGCCAAGACTCCAATGGCCAGTTGCATCAAGGTCTCCGAGTTGATGCAAGCTTCGCTCTTGCGTCTGCAGGCTGCGCTGAACGGGGACGTCGCCCCTAGCGCACCGGCGGCTCGCCCAGCAACGCTGCTGGCCTTTCCTGAACCAAGGCCGCAGGCGCAGAACGGCTAAACCGCAGACGGCGTGCAGCCCCTTCCGCAAGACCGCGTCAGCGGACTCTTTGTCGGAAAGCTCGAACCCTTGCTGCCCAGCGGGCAGCTCTCAGGCATCAACAAACAGCCCCAGCCCCAGATCGAGATCCGCCCGGAAGGGGTGCTGGGGGACCGACAGGCCGACCGACGCAACCACGGCGGCCTTGAAAAAGCCGTTCATCAGTTTTCCCACTCCGGCTATCGGACGCTGCGGGCATGGCTGTCTGCACACAGCGACCGGTTGCGCTCCGGCGTTGTCGGCGAAAACCTGACCACCGAACAATGGGACGAGCAGCTCATCTGCATCGGCGACCGGGTGCGCCTCGGTACGGCACTGCTGCAGGTTTCCCAGCCCCGCACACCCTGCTGGAAACTCGCCGAACACCTGGAGACTCCAGGGCTTGCCCGTCGCGTGCAGTCGACCGGCGCGACCGGATGGTATTACCGGGTGCTTGAACCCGGAACTGTGGCCATCGGCGACAACGCCCAGCTGGTCGAGCGGGTCCAGGGCAACCCCACCATCGCCGCGTTCTGGGCACTCGTGAACGCGCCCTCCCCGCCACCCGACAGCCTCGACCGTGTGGCTGCTTGCCCCGACTTGGCGCTCGACTGGAAGCACCGACTCAAGGCGAGATCCCGCTGGCTCCGTGCCAATGGAGGTCCGGCCGCGTCACCAGGATCCGGTGCTGACTACTGACCCTTTGGGGGCACAAGCAGAAGGTACCTGGAACTCCATCGTCGGCTGTTTGTCGGACCGACTGGGCTCAACGGGAGGCACAATCCACCCTTCGCGTTTCGCCAGCTCACGACTGGCTCCGTCGCAGACCGCCTGACCGTCGTCTACCGCCTCCTCAGTGAGCCCGCGAACGGTGGTGTAGGCAAGTCAGCGCCGAATGTAAGGAGGAAGCCCATGCCAACATCTCAGGTCCGCCCCCAACAGGCGTCAAAATGCCCTCCGTCCCCCCAACACGCTGACCCCTATCACACCCGAACGGGCCAAGAGCGGGTGATCGAGCGCACCGACCCAGTCCTTTACGGAGTGGCGCCCCAGGGCCCCAACAGCCTAACCGCGCCGCAACTGCAGCAATACGCTCGGGACGGCTATTTGGTGGTGCCCGATGTGTTCACCACCGAGGAGGTCGATGTCTTGCGCGCGACAACCGCCGACCTCTGCTCGAGCCCCAGGCTTCAAGGTCGAGACGAACTGGTGATCGAGCCGGACTCGCAGGAGCCGCGCTCGCTGTTCAGCCCACAGCGGTTCAGCCCACTCTTTGAGCGCATCGTCCGCGACGCGCGTATTTTGGACAAGGTGGAGCAGGTACTCGCGAGCCCAGTCTACCTGCACCATGCTCGAGTCAATATCAAAGGGGCATTTTCCGGACGCTCGTTCCCTTGGCATTCGGATTTCGAGACCTGGCATGCCGAGGACGGCATGCCTCTACCACGCGCTGTCAGCGCCTGGATCATGCTGTCCGAAAACAACCGCTTCAACGGCCCACTGTTCGCAATGCCAGGGTCCCACCGTGTCTTTGTTGGATGTGCCGGATCGACTCCGGATGAAAACTACCGCCAGTCCCTGCGCCATCAACAAGCCGGCACACCGAGTGGTCTCGTGATGCGCCAACTCGCCGAGCGCTTTGGACTTGATTCAGTCGAGGGGACCGTTGGCTCCCTGGTGCTGCACGAATGCAACCTGATGCACGGATCCCCCGACAACCTCTCGCCCTGGCCTCGCACCAACCTGTTTTTCGTATACAACAGCGTTACCAACCCGCCCGCTGAACGGCCCTTTGCTGCGACCCGCTTTCGCCCAGAATTTTTGGCGTGCCGCGGGGCGGTGCCGCTGCGGTGAAGAGCAAGCGCACCTGCGACCAGCCTCGGAAGCCGACAACCCAGTGCGCGCGGGCTTCGGAAACGGCCGACTAAGCGACCTTGGGCTCCGGATACTGGCCATTGAAGGCACAGGCCAGCTGGTCGATGCGCGCCTGCCAAGCCGCCTCGTACCCCCCGGTCCAGTCAGCCCCAAGGCACACCCTGAGGGTGTCGCGAATCGCCTCAAAAAGCACCTTGAACATTTCGGCGGAAACGCCACTGCCTTGGTGTGAATGGGCCTCGAACTCGACGAGGGTGATTTCGCCCTCGGTGTCTTCCAGTAGCAACAGGTTGATGACCTCATCCATCATGCGCGCACGCATGAGCGGATCCATGTGCCACATGAGAGGTTCAGCGGAGGGACACGCTGCGAAAAAACGTGCATACACCTGCGGGTATAGATCACCGCCCTGTTCGGCGGCACGCTCAAGGGACTCATACAAAGGACTGGATGTCGTCACGGATCGGCTCCTACAGTTTTCGGCTCGTTTTCTTATGGTGTTGCGCAGCAGGTTACTCGCCTGCATGGCATGAGGCTAACAGCGCCCGGTCAACAACGAGATTGGCGCAACGCCTAGAGTTGATCCAGGTCAATTACGAGGAAAATTACCCAGGACGCAGGGCCTGCAGCGCCAACGATACGCCAGGTTCCAGGCCCTGAACCGCCAAATTTCCCGCGCCCGTCACACGGTTGCAACCTGACACTCCTAAGGTGCGCTTCGGCAATCCCCTTGCCACCACTGCACACCCCAACAGGAGAGCAACCGTGAAAAGAACCCTCTTGGCGACCTTGGTCGTGGCAGCCAGCACTGGCGCCCATGCAATCGAGCCATTCGATGCCCTCAGCGCCCCAGGCACCGCTTCCAACACCAACGAATCCACCAACCCCTTCGTTCTACCGGACGGCTGGACCCAGACCCTGATCACTGACCGCAACACCCTGAGCGGTCAGGCAGGCTTCCAAAGCACCTTCGGCAACTGGGACATGGTCGATGTCGACCCCTCCGGTCGGTACATCTACATCCCATTCGAAGTACAGACAGGGGCAGGTGTCGCACGCTACGATCGCGTCACCGGAGTTTCCACCACCCTAATGGGCGGCAACAACACCGGAATCTTTGAGAGCGACCCCACCAAGTGGAACCACCTCAACGACGATTTCGGCGCCTTTGACCCCGCGGTGCTGACCCCCACCGGTTCTTTGATCGTCGCCGAAGAGTGGGCCGGGAATGGCCGGATCTTTGAGGTGCACAACCCAGAGTCTGCCGTCGATGTCAGCTCTTCACAGGTCGACTGGCTCAGCCGCGTGCCATCTGTCTCCCATGAAGGGTTGAAGTTCGACAATGCCGGCAACCTATATTTCGTGGATGAAAGCAACACCGGCTCCATCTACAAGTACGTCCCGCGCACTGCCGGAGACCTGAGTAGCGGCCAGACATTCGTGATGTCGGTGGATGCCTTCGCCGGAGACGCCGCTGCGAACTACAACAGCGCGGACACCCGCACCGGCGTCGCCAGCTGGGTCGCCATCACCGATGAGGTCGGCAACGCCATCACCGGCGCAGACCCATTCGACTTCACCACCCGTGGTGGGCGCGCCGCGGCGGACGAAGTCGGCGGCACCCCCTATGGCCGCCCGGAAGACCTGGAGGTGGGCACCCTCGCCAATGGCAACGAAGTGCTCTTCTGGGCGACCACCAGTGAGAACATCGTGTACGGCATGGAACTCGCGTCTGACGGCAGCATCGTCTCCGTGTTCGAAGCCGTCAACAGCCACACCACCCCGGACAGCCTGGGCAACAATCCAGTGGGTGAAGGTGGCGCGGACGACACCTACGGGCTGGATGACCCGGACAACCTGTTTGTCGAGTACGGCCCCAATGGTGAACTGCAGCTGTTCATCATCGAAGACGAGAACCCAGGCGACATCTGGATGGCCACCGACGCGGACGCAGATGGTGTAGCCGAACTGGTTGAACTCTTCGCGAGCCTTGGGCCTTTCGGTTCAGAACCCACCGGGTTCATCGCCGACCCCCTGGGTGGCTACCTGGTGAACATCCAGCACCCAAGCAGCGGCAACGACGCCCTGTGGCGCATCCACCAGGAAGTGGCACCTGTGCCCGTGCCCGCTGCGGTCTGGCTGTTTGGTAGCGCCATGGCTGGCCTGGTGGCCCGCCGCAAACGCAGCTAAGGCCTTGCTGAACCAACGCCCCTGTCGTTGAGGGGTGTCGGGTGGGCGACTTCGAGTGATCGATGTCGCCCACCCGTGCTTCAGTGTTTCGCCAACCAACGGAGCTTTCCCATGTTTGTCCGCAATGTCCAACGACTCACCGCCGGGCTTGCCTTTTGTGGGACCGGTGTCCTGGCCCCCTGGGCGGGCGCGGCCCCCGAGGTGCCGATCTACCAGCAAATCCTCGACCGCCTGCAAACCGATGAAGACGTGGTCCTTCCGTGGCAACCGGAGGGTGTTGCGGACATCCAATTGATGTACAACCGGGAAACGCCCATTCCACCCCAGTGTTACACCGACTCGGCCGGTGAGCACAACCCGTGTTACGTGTGCCACCAGGATGCGATCCCGGGTCGTGAGAACACCATGAACGACCGCGACCTGCAGGAGGCCTACAGCTTTAGCGACCAGGGGCTCACCAACCACTGGTCCAACCTGTTCGAGGACCGCAGCGCACGAGTCGCGGCCATCAGCGAAGCAGAAATCAGTGACTACATCGCACAGGACAACTACAGCCCATTGCGCCAGCGCCTGTTGGACGCAGGTTTTGAAGGCTGGGTGCCGGATCTAGAGAACCTGCAGCTCGGCGCCGCTGCCTTCGACGACGAAGGCTTTGCAAAAGACGGCAGCTGGTGGGTTGCGTTCAACTACAAGCCTCTGCCAAGCACCTTTTGGCCAACCCAGGGCTCCACCGACGATGTCATGATCCGTTTGCCGGTCGCTTTCTACACCGACAGCAGCGGCTTGCCGTCGCGGGAGGTCTACAAAGCCAACCTCGCGCTGGTTGAAGCCAACATCAAAGGCGTCGCGCGCATGGGCGCACTGCCCTTCGACGAGAATGCGGTGGGAGTCGACCTCGATGGCGACGGCGCCCTCGGCATCGCCACAGAAGTGAATGCAGAGCGCGCCCACTACGTGGGTGGTGCAGCCCACATCGACCTCATTCCCCATGTGTACCCCAAAGACACAGAGTTTCTGCACACCGTGCGCTATGTCGGTGTGCGCGAGGACGGCAGCATCTACAACCCGCCTCGCATGAAAGAGGTCCGCTACATGAAGCGCACCATCCAGAGCCGGCACTTTCAGCTTGAGCACTGGTACATCGAAGAGAACCTCGAGAAAGAGGAAGGCAACCTGCCGACCTTCATCAACCACGGCCAGGATGGCCTGGCCACCAAGTTCGGTTGGGACGTCACCGGGTTTCTTGAAAACAAAGAAGGCAACCTGCGTTGGAACACCTACGAAGAAAATGTCTTCTGCATGGGTTGCCACAAGGCAGTGGGCTCCACCATTGACAAGACCTTCAGCTTTCCACGCAAGCTGGATGGCGCCGCGGGGTGGGGCTACATCGACCTGACGGCGCTGCGCGACGCACCGAACCAGGGCGAATCCATGGGCGAGGCCGCAACCTACTTCGGGCGCGTCGGCGGGGGAACCGAGTTTCGCAGCAACCCCGAACTCGAAGCGCGCTTTTACCACCCGGATGGTTCGGTCAACACCGTCGCCGTGGCGAGCACCCGAAACCTGTATGAACTGATCGTGCCGACCGCGGAGCGCGCCCTGCTACTGAACAAGGCGTACCGGGTCATTGTGCAGGACCAGGACTTCATCTACGGGCGCGACGCGACCGTCACCCCACCACCGCGGGTTCTTTCGGAGGTGGACAATGACACCTCGCCGACCCTGCCGGAGTCGCGGCAGTTTGACTGGAACATCGTGCTGGATTGGGCCGCCACTGAAGACTGGGCCTGCAACTACAATGGCGATGTGGACTTCGCTCAACTGCATGAAGCCCACCAAATACGACTCGGGGGCACAGACGCCGGCAGCTTCGATCAACTCTGTGCCAACGGTGAAGTGATCCTGCGCGGTAGCGCCGAAGTGACCCTCACCGGGGATTTTGAGCCAATCCCTGGCCAGTCCTTCACTCTGGTTCGTGCCGGCAACCTGGTGGGAAGCTTTGACCAGATTCAGGTGCCAAGCCTCGCCACCGGGGTATTCAAGACCGTGCAAACACCCACAGAGCTGCGCCTGGTGGTGGCCACGGACAGCGACCTCGATGGCATCACCGATGACGTCGACAACTGTACCCTGGCGCCCAATGGCCCGGACCGACCCGATGCCGGCGGGCACAGCCAGCGGGACACCGACGGCGACGGCTTCGGGAACCTGTGTGACACCGACCTCAACAACGACGGTGTGACCAACGGCCTCGACATTGGCGCACTGCTCAGCGTGTTCGGCACCGCAGACCTCGACGCCGACTTCAACGGCGACGGCGACGTCAACACGCTCGACGTGCTCGCCTTCCTCAACGCC
>DHQM01000001.1 GCA_002408105.1 Gammaproteobacteria bacterium UBA5338
GACCTGGTGCCCCTGGACCACAACAACCGAATCCTTGTTGATCAGGGCATGCGACGCATCCGTCAGGGGCGGTGTCGGCCTGGTATCCGAGCGTTGGCGGAAGTGGCGCACCGTGACCTGCTGCGCCTGAGCTGCGCCGATGTGGGTTTTGGTCTGGCGCCGCGATTGAACGCTGCCGGTCGGATGCAAGACATGCGCACCGGCATCGAGTGCTTGCTCGCTGAGACCGACCCACCCGCGAGGGCCATCGCGGCTGATCTCGATCAACTCAACCGCGAGCGGAGAACCACCGAGCAGCGCATGCAGTTAGAGGCGCAGCAACAAATGTTAACGCTGGACCAAACGGGTTCAGTGGACGCTGGGGTCGTGTTGTTCGATTCGAGTTGGCATGCTGGGGTCATCGGCATCCTCGCGGCGCGGGTCAAGGAGCGTGTTTACCGCCCAACAATCTGTTTCGCACCCGGTTCCGGTGCCGAGATCAAAGGCTCTGCCCGTTCGATTTCGGGTGTTCACATGCGAGATATCCTCGCCGAAGTCGACCGCCGTTCCCCGGACCTGCTGCTCCAATATGGCGGCCACGCAATGGCCGCAGGTGTGACCATTGCCGCGGCCGATCTGGAGCGCTTTCGGGGGTGTTTCATCGATGTCCTGCGCGATCGCGTCGACCCCAACCTGTTTGAGGGTCGGTTATTGACCGACGGCAGCTTGACAGAAGGCCAGTTGAGTCTGGATGTTGCTCGGAAGATCCGCTACGCAGCGCCCTGGGGCCAGGCATTTCCAGAGCCGATGTTCGAGGGCTGGTTTGACGTTCGGTCTCACCGCGTGGCGGGTGAGAAGCACCTGCGCATGCGCATTGCGCAGGCTGCCAGTGCGGGCGCCGAGGTGGATGCGATTCTGTTTAACGCTGACTTTGATCGGATCGAAGAATTCCGTGCGCCGGTTCGTTTCGTGTATCGGCTGGATGTGAATTTCTGGCGTGGTGAAGACCGGCTACAGCTCCGGATCGAGCACTGGCCGGCCCCCGATTCATCGCCCATTGGTGGGTGCGGCAGGCGGCAGGCGGCCGGGCCTCAGTGAATGGACTGACTCTGCCGTTCGAGCGCATCAAGCTGGCGCATCAATTCTGTCGATGCGCTTTGCATGGCCTTGATCTGGGCTTCGACCTGCGTGGCATCTCCTGAGGCGTGTGCGGTAATGGCTTGGCTTGCTGCGTCGTGCACGAGTTGGTGGGGGGGCTTCAGGGTGGTGAAAGCCGCCATTTTTCCATAGCGGGCCTGTGTTTGAGCGGCGTTGTACCACCGGCCCAGGCGACACTCACTGGCACCACAGAGCGGTTCTGCCGGGCTGCCGAAGGATCCGCTGACGCGTCGAAAGACGTCCAGGCAGAATAGGATGTGGTCCAGTTTCACCGCTTCCAGGAAACTGGTGGTGGAGGTGACGCCAATGGTGTCGCGGATGTCCTCCGCCACGCGCATGACTTCGCAGACCATCTCTTTGAGATCGACCGCGGATCCGTGGGCCCCCCGTGCTTTGCCTTCCAGGTGCTGAATGTTCTCGTTGGTGCTCAGGGATTGGTGCTCGATGGCGCTCACCAAGTTGGCAATCTCCTGGGTGGATGCGGCAGTTTTTTGCGCCAGCGCTCGCACCTCGTCGGCCACCACGGCGAACCCCCGTCCCTGCTCTCCTGCGCGCGCCGCTTCAATTGCAGCGTTCAATGCCAACAGGTTGGTCTGATCGGAGATGTCGGTGATCAGTTGAACGAATTCGGAAATGCCCCGCGCCGATTCGATCAGCTGTGCAACGGAGGCGCTGGTGGTGTCGGCAAGCTCGGCGATTTGTCCGGTCTCGGTGTGAATCTGGGCCAGCACATCAGTGCTTGATGTAAACAGGTTGTCTGTATCAGCGAGTTCGCTCTCCTGCGTCTGTAAGTGCGCGCCGAGGTCGCCCATCCTGGTGCGGACCGCATCGAGTGCCGGCACCAGTTCGGTTACAGAAGGTTGGTTGTCCCGTGCGCTGGCTTCGGCGATCGCCTCAGCTTCGGCCTGCAGCGCCTCATCGAGGGCCTGCTGCATCCGCGCCACTTCGGTGTCGAGCGCTCCACGGTCATTCTCGGCACGGCTGGCGCGCTCCTGAAGCTCCAGCCAGTCCTGACGCTTGATCCACATGGTCGTTCCGCCCCTTGCCCCGGTGTGGCGCTTGTGATTCTCAGAGCCTCGGCTCTTGGTTGCCTGTTGAGTATAGGTGTGCTTCTTGCCTTCGCCACCGCGGTGGCTTCGTGCCGGCGATCCCATCGGGTAGAATGCGACCGCTCCAGACGCCGTCGATCTGAGGACTCAATTCCAATGGAACTCAACCCCCTGTTTCAACGTATCGCCGAGTACCAAGGACGCACCGAAGACTTGCGGAGGTACCTTTGACTACGCGACCAAGCGCGAACGGCTTGAAGAAGTCGATCGGGAACTCGAAGACCCGAACGTTTGGAACGACCCGGAGCGGGCGCAGTCATTGGGCAAGGAGCGCTCAAATCTTGTCGCAACGCTAGACACATTGGATGAGCTCCAGGGGGGGCTGACCGACCTGCACGAGTTGATCGAGCTGGCCGGAGCGGAGAGCGACGAGGAGACAGTCCAGTCCGCTGCGCTTGATCTTGATGGTCTGGCACAGCGCCTGGAAGCCCTTGAGTTTCGTCGCATGTTTGCGGGCGAACTCGACCCCAACAACGCCTACCTCGACATTCAGGCCGGCTCCGGCGGCACCGAAGCACAGGACTGGGGCGAAATGCTGCTGCGCATGTACCTGAGGTGGGCCGAACGCAAAGGGTTCGAGACTGAATTGATCGAGGTGTCGCCGGGAGAGGTGGCTGGCATCAAGAGTGCCACCATCAAGGTGGCTGGTGACCACGCCTTCGGGTGGCTGCGAACCGAAACCGGGGTGCACCGGCTGGTGCGCAAATCGCCCTTCGATTCAGGCAACCGGCGACACACGTCCTTTGCTTCGGTGTTCGTCTCGCCTGAGATTGACGACACCATTGAGGTGGAAATCAATCCGGCCGATTTGCGAGTGGACACCTACCGCGCGGCAGGTGCCGGCGGCCAGCATGTCAACAAGACGGACTCGGCGGTGCGCATCACCCACTTGCCAACCAACGTGGTGGTGCAGTGCCAGAGTGAGCGTTCGCAACACCAGAACCGCATGCGCGCCATGGATCAGCTGCGCGCCAAACTGTACGAACTTGAACTGCAGCAACGCAACGCCGAGAAGGATGCCTTGGAAGCCAGCAAGGCCGACATTGGTTGGGGCAGCCAAATCCGTTCCTATGTGCTCGACGCATCGCGCATCAAAGACCTGCGGACGGAGGTTGAAACCTCCAACACCGGGGCAGTGCTCGACGGCGACCTGGATGCATTCATTGAAGCCAGCTTGAAGATGGGGCTGTAGCAGCCATGACAGACGATCGCACCACCAACCCGGACACCATCGACCCGCCCAGTGAGCCGGAGTTGATGGCACAGCGGCGGGCACACCTCGAGGCTTGGCGTGCCTCCGGGGAAGCCTACCGGAACGACTTCCGCCCAAATGCCCATGCCCAGCCGTTGCAGGACCAGTATGGCGGTGCAAGCAAGGCCGAGCTGGAAGCGGCGCCAGTGCGGGTGCGCGTTGCAGGTCGCATGATGCTGCGCCGCCTGATGGGAAAGGCCAGCTTCGTGACCCTGCAGGACCGCACCGGGCGCATCCAGGTCTACCTGCGCAGCAACCAGTTGCCGGAAGGCGTGTACGCCGATTTCAAGCGCTGGGACCTTGGTGACATCGTCGGGTTCGAAGGCACGCTGTTCAAAACCAATACCGGTGAACTCACGGTTCAGGCCGAACTCGCCGTCCTGTTGACCAAATCCCTTCGGCCCCTGCCGGACAAGCACCATGGTTTGAGTGACCAGGAAGCCCGCTATAGGCAACGTTATCTCGACCTGATGGTCAATGCAGCGACCCGTGAAACCTTCCGGATCCGGTCGCGGACCATAGAGGCGATTCGCCACGCTCTGGTGCGCCGGGAGTTCATTGAGGTCGAAACCCCAATGATGCAGGTAATTCCAGGTGGAGCGACCGCACGGCCGTTTGTCACACACCACCACGCGCTCGACATGCCGCTGTTCCTGCGCATTGCGCCCGAGCTGTATCTCAAGCGTTTGGTGGTCGGCGGGTTCGAGCGGGTCTTCGAGATCAACCGAAATTTCCGCAACGAAGGCCTGTCAACGCGCCACAATCCCGAATTCACGATGCTTGAGTTCTATCTGGCGTACGCAGACTACCAGGACCTGATGGACCTCACGGAAGACGTGCTGCGCGAAGTGACCGAGCAGGCCCTTGGCACGACGCAGTTTAGCTACCAAGGGCAGGAAATCGACTTTGGTGTACCGTTTCAGCGCATTCGTCTGGTTGATGCAGTCGCCCAGCACTGCTCGGGCGAGACCGCGGAGCAGTTGCAAGATTTGTCGCGGTTGCGTGCCATCGCAGCCCAGCATGGCATTGATGTGGACTCCAGCTGGGGCACGGGCAAGCTGCAGCTGGAATTGTTCGAGAAGTTTGTAGAACATCGCTTGCTGCAGCCGACCTTCGTGACTGACTATCCGGTCGAGGTGTCACCTCTCGCGCGGCGCTCGGATGTTGACCCTGCTGTCAGTGAGCGTTTTGAACTGTTCATCGCCGGGCGAGAAATCGCCAATGGATTTTCAGAGTTGAATGACCCTGAAGACCAGGCGGAGCGGTTCCGCGCGCAAGTCGCGGCCAAAGACGCCGGCGACGAGGAGGCCATGCACTTTGACGAGGACTACATCACTGCCCTGGAATATGGCATGCCGCCAACGGCCGGGGAGGGCATCGGGATCGACCGCCTGGTGATGCTGTTGACGGACGCCGCTTCGATCCGTGACGTGCTGCTGTTTCCCCACATGCGACCGGCCACCCAGCCCTGAGGCCGGCTGTCGCCGGTTTCACCGCTAGCAGAGGAAGCGGCATGTCCGATCGCACTGGCGCCCACATCCAACTCGAAGCCTCCTGGAAGGGCCGCCTCCTTGAGGAGTTCTCGTTGCCGTACATGGTGGAGCTGCGCGAATTCCTGTACGCCGAAAAGCGCGCGGGCAAGGTGATCTATCCACGGGGGGACCACTATTTCCATGCCCTGAACACCACTGCATTTGACGACGTGCGTGTGGTGATTCTGGGGCAGGACCCCTACCACGGGCCTGGACAGGCGCACGGGCTGTGTTTTTCGGTCCCTCCGGGGGTGGCGGTACCGCCTTCGTTGCAAAACATCTATCGGGAGCTGGTGACCGATCTGCAGCTTTCTCCGCCTGGCCATGGGTGCTTGGTGCCTTGGGCGCTGCAGGGGGTGCTGCTGCTGAACGCGGTGCTG
>DHQM01000061.1:0-157 GCA_002408105.1 Gammaproteobacteria bacterium UBA5338
CCGAGTCCCAGACCCACCGAGAAATGTCCAGTGGGCTGTCGATGCCCATCGGCTTCAAGAACGGCACGGACGGCAACCTGGACGTTGCCATCAACGCCCTTAAAGCAGTCGCCAATCCCCACTCCTTCCTGGGCATCAACTCCGAGGGGCGCGTGTC
>DHQM01000061.1:404-821 GCA_002408105.1 Gammaproteobacteria bacterium UBA5338
GTGGTGCGCACACGGGGCAACGCCTATGCGCACGTCGTGCTGCGTGGCGGCCACGACAAACCGAACTATGACACCGTGAGCGTCAACCTGTGCGAACGCCAGCTCGAGGCTGCTGGGGTGTCATCGAACATCGTCATCGACTGCAGCCATGCCAACTCCAACAAGCAGCCGGAGCTTCAGCCGCTGGTGCTTGAGGACGTGGGCCACCAGGTTTTCGAAGGCAACCGTTCCATCGTGGGGGCCATGCTCGAAAGCAACCTAAACGCCGGCAATCAACCCATTCCAAAAGACCTTGCAGACCTCAAGTATGGGGTGTCCGTCACCGATGCGTGCATTGATTGGCCGACCACCGAAGCGGCGATCCTCAAGCTGCGCGACAAGGTCGCCGACAAACTTCAGGCACGCACAGTGCTGAAC
>DHQM01000061.1:1071-2388 GCA_002408105.1 Gammaproteobacteria bacterium UBA5338
AGGCACGCACAGTGCTGAACCGGTAACCTGAGCTTCAGGCTTCGACCGCTGCGCGCTGTGGGTCGCGCGCCGGTGCCTCCACGACTCCGGCTTCGACCAGCGCCTCAATTTCTTGCGCATCCATGCCGAGGCACTCTTTCAGCACGGTGCGACTGTCTTCGCCAATGCAGGGAGAGGCCTTGCGGTACTGCGCTGGGGTGCGGCTCATCAGATGCTGGGCCCCGTTGTACGGCACCCGACCCATCACACTGTGGTCCAGCTCTGCAAAATAACCCCGGTACGTCAGCTGTGGGTCCTGGTAGAGGTCGGACTGATTCTGGACCAGTGCCGCCGGCACCTCCGGCTGCAGGCGATACATCAAGGTGCGGGCGTCCTGTTTGGCGGTCCAAGCCGCGATGCGTTCATCCAGCTGGCGGCGCGCCGCCAAACGGCCACGCACCCCGTCTAGGGCAGGATCCGCACTCCAGGCCGGGTGCCCCATTGCGGCTTTGAGCGCCGCCCACGCCCCGTCCGAACCCACCGCGATGGCGATCCAGCGATCCTCTCCTGCACAGGGGTAGACGCCGTGGGGCGCGGCGAATCGGTCATCGTTGCCGCAGCGCTCGGCCACAGTGCCGTTGACCTCGTAGTCCAGCAATTCGGTGCCGAGGTATTGGATGGCCGACTCAAACTGTGACACGTCAATGTACTGCCCGTCGCCCGTACGCCGACGATGGTCCAAGGCAGCAATCAGGGCGGTGGTGGTGAACCGCTGGGCGATGAAGTCGGTGTAGGCGCCGTACACTGGCACGGGCGTCAAGTCATGCCATCCGGTGACGGCATAAAATCCGGCGTGGGCGGCCATCAGATTTCCAAAACCAGGGTAGTGGGCCCGCGGGCCGGTCTGCCCCTGCATGCAGGTCGACAGCATGACCAAACCCGGGTTGTCCGGAGCCAGGTTGGCGTAGTCCAGGCCCCATTTGGCGAGGTTCCCGGGAGTGAAGCTCTCTACCAGTACGTCGGCCCAAAGACCCAGGCGGCGCGCCAGGTCCCGCCCCCTTTCGGAGCCAAGGTCTAGGCCAAGCCCGAGCTTGTTGCAGTTGTAATCTCCGTAGAACATAGAGTTATCAAGACCCGGCACCCCACCCTGGAACGGCGGTGCCGTGCGCAGGATGTCTGGCCTTTTGCTGGAGTCCAGGCGGACGACCGTGGCACCATGGTCAGCCAGATACCTGGAGGTCAGCGGGCCGACTCCAACCCAAGACATGTCCCACACCTTCAGCCCCGCAAAGACTTGGTCATCCACAGGCAGTCCTCCCAAAGTAGTTGCCATTCGCC
>DHQM01000061.1:2626-5625 GCA_002408105.1 Gammaproteobacteria bacterium UBA5338
GGCTAGAGCGCACCGGCATCGGCCAGATCGACCATCTCGGCCACCTCTATACCCAGCAGGCCACCGTAGACTGCCTGGTTGTGCTCTCCGATGCGCGGTGCACGCGGCGTGTTTTGGAGCGGCGTGTTCGACAGTTTGGCCCAGGCACCCGGGTAGTGGACCTCACCGAGTTCGCCATGATCCACGGCATCGAAATACCCACGGGCCCGCAACTGCTCATCCGCCCGAATGTCAGCAACGGTATTGACCGGCGCCAAAAGAATGCGCCGCTCGAGGGCGCCAAGGTACAGAGTCTCCTTGTCGTGCTGTAGAAAAAACTCGACAAGAAACTCCGATAGGTTGGTGAACAATTCAGCCTTGGCGGGGTTGCGGATCACCTCACTAAAATCCAGCTGGGTCCAGTCCGCTTCCAGCAGTTGCAGGGGCACCTCCATGGTCTCTTCCGCCCACGCCAGCAGCGCACGCACGGTGTGGCCACCCAGCACCCCACCGTTGAGCATCAGCGAAAGGTAACCATCGGCGCAGGCGTAAACCGCACGGCGGCGAAATCCCGCCGTCTCGTTCCAGATTCCCTGCCTCACCAGATCCCGTCCTTCGAGCCGGGGGAAGGGGGTCGCATTCATCAGTGCCCGCACCACACACAGCTGGCTGGCGACATCGACACGTTGCCCGTGTCCGGTGCGCCCAGCGTGGTAGAGGGCAATCAGACTTGCTGCAGCGCCTTCCGCAGAACCGTGCAGATCGGCCTGGGGCACAGCCACCCGCACCGGAGCGCGCTCTGGGTCCCCGGTCAGGTGCAATGACCCCCCAAGCGCAACCTGAATCAGGTCGGGCCCTTGAAAGTGCGCGTGGGGCCCGGTTTGTCCAAAGGGGGTGATGGATGTCCACACCAGTTTCGGAAATCGCTCACAGACCTGCTCGACCTCGACCCCCATGCCAGCGAGCTCGCCTGGCGTGAACGATTCGAGCACCAGATCGACTTCGGTCAACAGCCGCTCGAACAAGGCTCGCCCTGCCGGAGCGCGGAGGTCGCAGGTGACGGACTGCTTGCCGCGATTCAAAAACCACCAGCGCAAGCAGTGTTCAGGATCGACCTGGTCCGTAAAGAACGGGCCACGGCGGCGCCCAGGATCACCCCCAGGGGGTTCGAGCTTGATGACGCAGGCGCCCAGATCGGCAAGCATGCGCCCGGCCAGCCATCCGCGTTCGCAGGTGAGGTCCAACACGCGATAGGGAGCGAGAGCGCCCGCTGCAGGCACCCCGGTTTGGTTTGCTGAGGTCATCGCCACATTCCGTCCATGCGGCAAAATCGCAGATCCCTAAATGAGCGGCTGGATTCCGCCTTCTTGTTATTGTGATTTTCGTCGACGAACCGGAGACTCAGGGTTTGGTGTACCCCAAAACGGCTCCACATTGCAATGCTCGACGCCAAAATCGCGCGCCGCGCCACTGAGTCGATCGCTTCCAAGGCACCTAACCCACCTGCCTGCGAAGGGCCCCGCCGCCCAGGCCATGCAGGCATTCAAGGGGCCTTGGTAAACTGGCGGCCAGGCCGCTTCACCCATCCACGTAAAAGAGGCCCGTCATGATTCCCTACGACGCCAACACGGCGCTGATCGTGGTCGACGTGCAAAACGACTTTGCAGACCCTCAGGGCACGCTTTCCGTGCACGGGGCTGAGGCGATCATTCCGGCCATCAACGCCGAAATTCGGCGGGCCGAGACCGCCGGCGCCTGCGTGGTGGTGACCCAAGACTGGCACCCCGAACACACGCCCCATTTTGCCAAAGATGGTGGCATCTGGCCGGTACATTGTGTCGCCAACTCCTGGGGCGCGCAGCTGCACCCCAAGCTCGTCTACGGCGATGCGCTGCGAATTCGCAAAGGCACCGGTGGAGAGGATGGGTACTCGGCATTTTCAGTACGCGATCCAGAGACCGGCGCCGAAAAAGCAACAGAACTGGCCGCGACGCTGCATGCGCGGGGCATCACCCGAGTCGTGGTTGCCGGGCTGGCTACCGACTACTGTGTTCAAGCGACCGTTCTGGACGCGCGGGGCTTGGGCTTTGAGACCCTGGTCGTGGCCGATGCCATTCGCCCTGTCGAACGCGTTCCGGGTGATGGTGCCAAGGCGGTGGCAGCGATGCGCGCAGCAGGGGCGGAACTGAGGTGACCACCGCCGAACAGACCGCGGCATTGTTCACCGACCTGTATGAGCTGCGCATGCTGCAGGCGTACCAACGCGCGCAGATGACCAAAACGGCGGTGTTCAGCCTGTACGTGCGGGACCTCCCAGCAACGCGGAACTTTCTGGTTGCCGCCGGCGTCGAGGAGACCATCGCGAGCCTTGTACAACTGAAGTTTGCGCCAGATGACCTCGACTACCTGCGCCAACTGGGCGGGTTCTCTGAAGAATTCTTGGGCTCGCTTGCCGACTGGCGTTTCACCGGCTCCGTCTGGGGGTTGCCCGAGGGCACCCCGGTATTCGCCAACGAACCGCTGCTGGAAGTGGAGGCACCCCTTGGTCAAGCTCAAATCATCGAAACCCACCTGCTGAACCAGGTCGGGTTCCAAACCTTGGTTGCCTCCAAAGCGGTTCGCGCCGTGCTCGCAGCCGGCACCAAACCGGTCATCGATTTCGGTGCCCGTCGGGCACACGGGTCCGATGCCGCAATGAAGGCCGCGCGTTCTGCCTACCTGGTCGGGTTTCAATCCACCTCCAACCTCCTCGCAGGAAGGCGCTACCAGCTCCCGGTTACGGGAACCATGGCCCACAGCTATATCGAAGCCCACGACAGCGAGCTCGCAGCCTTTCGAAACTATTCCGAACTCTACCCAAGCACCACACTCTTGGTGGACACCTACGACAGCCTCAACGGCGTCGAACAGGTGATCGCACTGGCCACCGAACGCGGTACAGATTTTGAGGTATCCGCGATCCGGCTGGACTCGGGCGACCTGCTGGCGCTGTCAACCGCAGCCCGACGTCGATTGAACCA
>DHQM01000061.1:5933-11395 GCA_002408105.1 Gammaproteobacteria bacterium UBA5338
GACGAGTCCGCGATCGCTCAGCTCGAACGCCAGCAGGCACCCATCGACGCCTATGCCATGGGGACGCGAACCGTCACTTCAGCCGATGCCCCAAGCCTCGACTGCGCCTACAAGCTGGTTGAGTATGCCGGGCGCGGTCGGATGAAGCTGTCCTCGGGCAAACACACGCTGCCCGGCCGCAAACAGGTGTTTCGGCACATGGAGCACGGTCGTTGCGTGGGCGATCAGATCGGCCTCAGAGACGAAGCGCTAAAGGGCCGACGCCTGCTCGTCCCAATGATGGTGAACGGACAACTGGTGAGTGCGGGGATCACCAACCTCACCGATGCCCGCGCCCGTTGCGCCGCCTGGATCACCTCCTTGCCGCCGGCCCTATTGGCCCTGTCACCGGCAGCGCAATACCCAGTTACCCAGAGCGCAGCCCTCGAAAACCTGCAGGCGCAGGTTCGCGCCGACGTGGAATCCGCCAATGGACACCGGAGCTGAACGCATGGCGACAAGTTGGCAGCGGATCCCAGCGCCGGCTACCATTCAGCGTTGGGTATGCGCTCAACAGACCTCGGTTCGCGTGTGCCGCCCCCGCCCGACAACCATGCCCACAAGAACAGCGCCCACAAGTCGCGAGGCCAACCATGGAACTCCCCGAACTGATGGACAGCCGGTATAGCGTGCGCCGGTTCAAGCCCGAGCCCATTGCTCGGCCGATCATCGAAGACATTTTGACCCTAGCTGGGCGATCAGCATCTTGGTGCAACACCCAACCCTGGCAACTCCATGTGACCGAAGGTGAAGCCACCGACCGTTTTCGTGATGCCCTTTGGGAGCACGTGACCTCAGGCAACCCACCCGCCCCGGACATCCCCTTCCCGACCCAATACCAGGGTGCCCACTACGCACGACGCAAGACCTGTGCATTGCAGCTGTACCGCAGCCTCGGCATCAAGGAGGGTGACCGGCAGGCGAGCCAAATGCAAACGTTAGAGAACTTCAAGCTGTTCGGCGCCCCGCACGTCGTGATTGTCACCTGCCACGAGTCCCTCGGCGCCTACGGGGCGCTCGACTGCGGGTTGTTCGTGAACGGCTTTTTACTGGCGGCAACCCACCACGGGATCGGCAGCATCGCCCAGGCAGCGCTGGCGGCGTACAGCGACTTCATCCATCAACACTTCGCCATCCCGGACGAGCAGCGGGTGCTCTGCGCCATCTCGTTCGGTCACACCGACGATGCACACCCGGCCAACCAATTCCGGACCGAACGCGCGCCGCTTGATGAACTGGTGACCTGGGTGTAGCCCGGCTGGACCACAGCAGATGAAACCCACCGAAGTCCCGCCAGGAGCGCGCCCGGTCGACAACAACAGGCCCGCGACCCGACGTCAGGTGACCCCCACCGAGGATGTGCGGTACTTCACCACTGAATCCGGCGAGCGCCGGGTCGACCGACGGCGCAGTGGAGACCGGCGCCGCAGAGGCCGGGATCGACGCCAGCTCAATGCAGCATCACGGGGCCGTGCAGGCGACCGCAGGCGGGGCATGGACCGTCGCCGCAGCCAACGCCCAGCGGCCCCCAAGCCCCCACCGCGCCCCACCACCGGGCGGCGTGGCGGGAACGTCGACGAGTTCGCCTGACTCCGGCAGCCACCCACGTCCACACCGTGCCCATTTCGATCCTGTTGTTCCCCGTGTTGGCAGCCGGCTTCGCTGCAGGCGCTTGGCTGTTTCCCAGCCCCTTTGCTGCACAATCGGGCGCCATTGTTCCGCTGCTCTCACTGGTGATGTTTGGCATGGGGGCAAGCACACCGCCCAAAGCCTTCGCTCAGGTCATTGGCCGGCCCCAAGCCCTGGCGGCCGGACTGCTGTTGCAGTTCGGCCTGATGCCCGCCATCGCTTGGCTATTGGCCCGGATGCTGTCGCTGGATCCGGCACTGCAAACCGGCCTGATCCTGGTCGGCGTGTGCTCTGGAGGCACCGCATCGAACGTCATTTGCTACCTCGCTGGAGGGAATTTGGCACTCTCAATCAGTCTGACATTCGCCTCCACGGTGCTGGGGGTCGTGCTCACCCCGGTGTTGGCGGCCGCCTACCTGGGTGCAGCTGTCGAGGTGCCTGCACAGGCGATGCTCGTGACCCTGCTGCATGTGGTGGCTGCGCCTGTGGCGCTTGGCCTGGCGGCACACCAAGCTCTGCATAAGCGCGCTCCTGCGGTGCTGCAGTGGCTGCCGCGCCTTTCCATGGGCGCCATTCTTTGGGTCATCGCCATCGTCGTGGCACTGAATGCGGAGCGGCTCGGCAGCTTGGGCGTCGCTGTCTGGTTCGCAGTGGTACTGCACAACCTGTGCGGACTGGGAGGTGGATGGCTCGGTGCAGCGCTACTGGGCCAGGACGAAACCGCGCGCCGGACACTCGCGATCGAGGTCGGCATGCAGAACTCGGGGCTCGCGGTGGCACTTGCGGTCCAGTACTTTTCCGCAGCTGCTGCGCTACCCGGTGCCCTGTTCAGTGTTTGGCACAACCTGTCCGGTGCAGGGTTTGCCGCTCTGATGCAGCACCGGTCCCGGGCGATTGCCCAAGCGGGCACACCCGAGGCTTCGCCGCTTGAGCACCACCAACCCCCTAGAGGGCGCGGGCAATGATCTCTTTCATGATCTCATTGGCACCGCCGTAGATCCGCGAAACGCGAGAATCAGCAAACTGACGGGCGATCGGAAACTCCCACATGTAACCGAAGCCACCATGCATTTGTAGGCACTGATCGATTACCCGGTTTTGCAGGTCCGTCGCCCACCACTTCAGCTTGGCCGCCGTCACTGCGTCCAGCTCCCGGTGCACATGCCGTTCGATGCATTGGTCAACGAAGGCCCGGCCAATGGTGATTTCCGTATCCATCTCAGCCAGCTTGAACCGGTTGTACTGAAAATCGGCGACCGAGGTGCCAAACACCGTGCGCTCCCGGGTGTATTCAAGGGTGCGCTTGAGTGCCACCTCCGCCGAGGCGATGGCGCCGGCGCCAATGCTGAGTCGCTCCTGGGGCAACTCGCTCATCAAGTAAACAAAACCCTTGCCCGCTTCACCGAGTAGGTTTTCTTTGGGCACTCTCATGTCCTGGAAGAACAGCTCCGAGGTGTCTTGCGCTTTCATGCCGATCTTGTCGAGGTTGCGCCCCTTCACGAAGCCTGGCGTGTCGGCCTCGACCAACAGCAAACTGATGCCCTTGGCACCGAGACTCGGGTCCGTCTTGCACACCAAAATCAACAGGTCGCAGTGCTGGCCGTTGGTGATGAAGGTTTTCGATCCGTTGACGACGTAGTGGTCACCGTCCAATACCGCGGTGGTGCGCACCGCCTGCAGATCGCTTCCCGCTCCGGGTTCGGTCATGGCGATGGCGCCGACCATCTCTCCGGCCGCCAAACGAGGCAAGTATTTGCGCTTCTGCTCTTCGCTGATTGAGTGGCGCTCGATGTAGGGCGCAACGATGTCGGAATGCACCCCGAAACCCAAGCCGGACAAGCTGCGCTTGGAGATTTCCTCGATGGCAATCAAGGTGTACCGAAAATCGACCCCCGAGCCACCGTAGGCTTCATCCAGGGTGAAACAAAGAAAGCCGTTTTGGCCGGCTTTGGTCCAAATCTCGCGGTCCACCTGCCCCTGCTTTTCCCACCGTTCGTGGTGCGGAACCGCCTCCGTGTCGAGAAACTTACCGAACGCTTCCCGAAATGCGTGGTGTTCTTCGTTCCAAACACTGCTGCTCATGGTTGTTATTCCCTACCAATTTGAAAGTACAGGTGCCGGCCTCGGCGCGGCGGTGCCAGAAGAGTGGGCGAATTTTGCCAGTTTGCGCCGGTCAGGTCAGCCCTGGCGTTTTTATTCCATTCAATTGAATTTTTATGAATAAATATTCATTTTCTGCATAAAAATTTGCTGGTAACGTATGCGGCCGCGCTTGAGCCCATGCGCCAGCGCCCCGCTTCGCGTTTTAAAACCTGGTGATTGGCATGTACCGCTACGACAGCACCGACCAGCAATTGATCGAAGACCGCGTCCGCCAGTTTCGCGGACAAACCCAACGCTATCTGGATGGGCAACTGTCCGAAGGCCAGTTTTTGCCGCTGCGGCTGCAGAACGGACTGTACCTCCAGCGCCTGGCTCCGATGCTGCGCATCGCGATTCCTTATGGACTGCTGAGTTCGGTCCAGTTGCGCCGCCTGGCGGAGGTTGCGGAACGCTACGACAAGGGCTACGGCCATTTCAGCACCCGGCAAAACCTTCAGCTCAATTGGCCGGAGCTGGAAGAAGTGCCTGATCTACTCGGTGAGCTCGCCGAAGTGCAGTTGCATGCGATCCAAACGAGCGGCAATTGCATACGCAATGTGACCACCGATCAGTTCGCTGGCGTGGCCCCCGACGAAGTGGTCGACCCCAGGCCCTACTGCGAAATCATCCGCCAATGGTCAACCTTTCACCCGGAGTTCGCGTACCTGCCGCGCAAATTCAAGATTGCTGTGAACGCCGCCGAGGGCGACCGCGCCGCCATCCAGGTCCACGACATCGGGGTGCAGGTGGTGCGCAACGCGAACAATGAAATCGGGTACCAGGTCTTTGTCGGCGGCGGACTCGGGCGCACGCCGGTGATTGGCAGCATGATCCACGGTTTTTTGCCCGAGCAACACCTGCTCAGCTACCTGGAAGCGATCCTGCGGGTGTACAACCGACTGGGGCGACGGGACAACAAGTACAAGGCCCGCATCAAAATTCTGGTCCGTGCCCTCGGCCCGGACACCTTTGCCCAGCGGGTGGAAGCGGAGTGGGAGCACCTTCGAGGCGGCCCGCTGACACTGACCCAGGCAGAAATCGACCGCGTCCAGGGATTCTTTGCGGCGCCATCCTACGCGCAGCCGTCCCAGGCGCAAGCAGACCTCAAGGCCCAGGCGCTCGCGGACCCAGCGTTTGGCGACTGGCTCGCCCACAACACCCATCCGCACCGCCAAACCGGATACCGATCCGTTACCCTGTCCCTCAAGTCCACTGGGTTACCGCCGGGGGACATCAGCAGCGTACAAATGCGCCGGGTCGCAGACATGGCCGACCGGTACAGCTTTGGAGAGCTGCGCTCCAGCCACGAGCAAAACCTGATCCTTGCAGACGTCGCCGAACGAGACCTGCAGGCAGTGTGGCAGGAAGCCAGTGCGCTGGGACTCGCCACACCGAACGTAGGCACCCTCACCGACATTGTATGTTGCCCGGGAGGCGACTACTGTGCCCTGGCCAACGCCAAGTCCATCCCCATTGCCGAGGCCATCCAGCGGCGCTTCGACGACTACGACTACGTGCATGACCTGGGCCCGCTGGACATCAACATCTCCGGCTGCATGAATGCCTGCGGCCACCATCACGTGGGTCACATCGGTATTCTCGGCGTGGATAAGAAAGGCGAGGAGTTCTATCAGGTCTCCCTGGGTGGTCAT
>DHQM01000061.1:11424-12148 GCA_002408105.1 Gammaproteobacteria bacterium UBA5338
CCAAGTCCATCCCCATTGCCGAAGCGATTCAACGCCGCTTCGATTCGCTGGATGCGCTCTATGGCCTCGGGCCCATCGACCTCAACATTTCCGGATGCATGAACGCCTGCGGGCACCACCACGTGGGCCACATTGGAATTCTCGGGGTCGATAAGAAAGGCCGGGAGTACTACCAGGTGTCCCTGGGCGGCTCTGGGGATTCAGACGCCAGCCTGGGCGATGTCATCGGACCTTCCTTCGAGCAAGAGGAGATGGATCAGGTGATCGAACGGATCATCGCCGTTTACCTGGAATCGCGCACGCCGGATGAGCACTTCATCGACACTTACCGCCGCGTCGGCCTTCAACCATTCAAGGAGCGCGTCTATGACCAATCCAGTGCTTAAGAATGGCCACTTTGTAGACGACCCTTGGAGGTTGCTGACCGAGACAGAGCCAACTTCAGAAGGCGTGGCCCACTGCATCTTGCCGGTGGCCTCCTGGCAACAACACCGGGACGCCCTCATCGCAAGTGAGGTGCCAACTGGGGTCTGGATTGAAGCGGATTTCCCTCCGGAAGACCTCGCCGCGGACCTCCCCCATCTCGCCGTGGTGGCGGTCCATTTTCCGGCTTTTTCCGACGGCCGAGGCTACTCCGCCGGCCGTTTGCTGCGGGAGCGGTACGACTTCACTGGCGAACTGCGGGCGTTCGGCGACATCGGCCTCGACCAGCTGTATTACCTCA
>DHQM01000228.1:0-8800 GCA_002408105.1 Gammaproteobacteria bacterium UBA5338
GCATGGTCTCCAGCGCGCTCGTCGGGAACAGCCCTCGGCCGATGCCGGACTGGTTGGTGGCGACCGCGACCTGAAATCCGGCCTGGCTGAGCGCTGCAATCGCTTCGATGCTACCGGGAATCGGGCGCCACTCTTCGAGCGATTTGATGTAACAGGGCGAATCTTCGTTGATCACCCCATCCCGATCGAGGATCACTAGCGGGGGTCGGGTCATGCCTGCTCACTGGGCAGTAGGGAAATGTCGGCGATCTGCAAAAACTGGCCCCGAAGAGTGCGCAGCAGCCGCAACCGGTTGGCGCGCAGAGGTGGGTCATCGCACATCACCATCACAGCGTCGAAAAAGTGGTCCACTTCCGGCTGCAGTCGGGCCAGCTCCTTCAGGGCCGCGGCATAGTCACGCGCCGCGATGGATGGCGTGATGGAGGACTGCAAGCGCTCCAGTGTTTCCGCGAGGTCCCGTTCAGCCGGTTCGTCGAGCAGGGCGGGGTCGAGGTCGCCGCTCACTGGGTCGGCAGCTTTGTTCAGCAGGTTGGCAACGCGCTTGTTGGCCCCGGCCAGTTGGCGGGCGGCGGGCAGGGCCCGAAAGGCGTTCACCGCCTGAATCCGCAAGTCGATGTCCCTGGGGTTGGGGTTGGGTACAGCAAGAACCGACTGCACCACTTCCGCGGCGATGCCCTGGTCCTGGTACCAGGCATCGAACCGCTCCAGCAGATAGGCCCACACCTGCTCAGCGGCGTCAGGGACCTTGAGCGTTTCGAACCCCGCGGCCGCGTTCCGCAGCGCCTTGACGAGGTCCAGGTCGCGCTGTTGTTCGATGAGGATGCGCAGCACGCCCAGGGCGGCCCGGCGCAGGCCGAATGGATCCCTGGTACCGCTTGGGGGTTGGCCCACGCCGAACAGACCCACGAGCAGATCGAGCCGATCGGCCACCGCAAGCAGGCTCGCGAGGTGGGTTGTTGGCAGCTGGTCCCCAGCGTGGCGGGGCCAATAGTGTTGTTCGATGGCGGTTGCCACGGGCTCGGGCTCGCCGTCCTCCAGCGCGTAGTAGCGCCCCATGGTGCCTTGCAGCTCTGGAAACTCGCCCACCATTTCAGTCACGAGGTCGCTCTTGCACAGCGCGGCAGCGCGCTCAGCCTGTTCGGCGTCCACGCCGAACAGCGGCGCCAGGGTGCGTGCCAGTCCAGTGAGGCGCTCGGTTCGGGTGAACATGGAGCCGAGGTCGCGTTGAAAGCGAATGTCCCGCAGGGATTCGCGCCGCTCCGCGAGGCTGCGGGCACGGTCGCTGTCGAAAAAGAACCGCGCATCGGCGAGGCGCGGTCGAATCACCCGCTCGTTGCCGGCAACGACCTGCCCAGGGTCCTGGCTCTCGATGTTGGCGATGGCCACGAACCGGGGCAGCAGGGCGCGGGTCTTCGGGTCGCGCAGGGGAAAGTACTTCTGGTGCACCTGCATCGCGCTGATCAGGGCTTCAGCCGGCACCTGCAGGAATTCTGTGTCGAATTGCCCGACCAGTGCCACCGGCCATTCCACCAAACCGGTGACCTCTTCGAGCAGCCCTGGGTCGATGTCCGCAACCGCACCAGCGACTGCGGCGGCGGTTTCGATCTGCTGGCGAATGCGGGTCTGGCGTGTCTCGAAGTGAGCGATCACCTTGCCTTCGTGCTCCAGAATACGGGCGTAGTCTCCTGGCGTGGGTATAGGCAGGGGTTGTGGCGCGTGAAACCGGTGGCCCCGGCTGTGGGCGACCGTCGCGCCACCGAACACTTCGGTGGCGAGCGCCCCCCCCTGCCACAACACCAACACCCAGTGAACCGGGCGGACAAACTCGACCCGGTGCGCGCCCCAGCGCATGCGCTTTGGGATGGGCAACTGGTTGAGGGCGGTCTCGATCAACCGGGGCAGGAGCGCGGAAGTCGCTTCACCGGCCCTTGGGCTGCGGTACAGCAACCAGGCGCCCTGCTCGTTCTCTAGGTGCTCGAGCCTGTCGACCTCGACGCCAACACTGCGAGCAAACCCCAGTGCGGCTCGGGTTGGCGCGCCCTCGGTATCGAACGCAGCTTTGAGGTTCGGCCCCCGGCGCTCATCGAAACCGTCGGGCTGGCGTGCGGCGAGGTCCGTGACCCGCACGGCAAGGCGGCGCGGTGAGGCGAACCATTCCAGTTGGGTGTGGCTGAGCTGTGCGCTGTCCAGCGCTCGCTTCAATTGCTCAGCAAAGGCCGAACCCAAACCGTGCAAGGCCTTGGGCGGCAGCTCCTCCGTGCCCACTTCCACCAACAAGTCCGCAACCTCTCTGCCTGTGGTCACTGGGATTCCTCGTGCTGTAGTTGGGCCAGGACCTCGGGCGGTGCCAGCGGAAAGCCGGCCTCCCGGCGGCTGTCGTAGTAGGTTTGTGCCACCTTTCGGGCCATGTCCCGCACCCGCAGGATGTAGCCCTGGCGCTCGGTCACCGAAATGGCGTGGCGCGCATCCAACAAATTGAATACGTGCGAAGCCTTGAGCGTCTGCTCATACGCAGGCAGTGCCCGGCCGGCACCCAAGAGCGCGCCGCAGGCGGCCTCGTGGTCAGTGAAGTGGCGAAACAGCGTGGCGGTGTCGGCCAATTCGAAGTTGTAGGTCGACTGCTCGATCTCATTTTGCAAGAACACATCCCCGTAGGTCACGGCGCCGTCTGGCCCCCGTGCCCACACCAGGTCATAGATGCTGTCCACGCCCTGTAGGTACATGGCGATGCGCTCCAAGCCATAGGTGATTTCGCCGCTGACGGGAAAGCAATCCAGGCCGCCCACCTGCTGGAAGTAGGTGAATTGGGTCACCTCCATGCCATTGAGCCACACCTCCCAGCCAAGCCCCCAGGCGCCGAGCGTAGGCGATTCCCAGTTGTCCTCGACAAAGCGGATGTCGTGGACCAATGGATTCAGCCCAAGGGCTGCAAGGGAATCGAGGTAGCGCTGCTGGATGTCATCGGGTGAAGGCTTGAGCACGACCTGGAACTGGTAGTAGTGCTGGAGCCGGTTGGGGTTTTCCCCGTAGCGTCCGTCGGTCGGTCGCCGGCAGGGCTGCACGTACGCGGTGTTCCAGGATTCCGGCCCAATCGCGCGCAGAAAGGTCGCCCAGTGGAAGGTGCCCGCCCCCACTTCCAGGTCAATTGGCTGCAGGATCACGCAGCCCTGTTCGGCCCAATAGCGCTGCAACGCCAAAATGAGGCCTTGGAATGTTGAAAGGTCGGTGTCGGTGCTCGTGGCAGTCAAAACCCGCTCCCGTGATTGGGCCAGCTGGACAGGGGCCTCACCGCGGGTGGGCCGGTCGAAGCGCCGCATTATACCTGCTTGCGGTGGGGGCTCCATGCTCTGAAACGCCGATTCAGGATTGACCCGCACCGCTTAGGTGTAAGTACCCACTTACGTGATTCAGTCAGAAGATTTGGTGGACGTTCCTTCGGGGCGCTGTGCGAGCAGCCATGCCTCCGATTCCGTGGCGTGCCCCTTGGATACCGTTGTCGGCTCATGGTGGCGGACCCCTTCCAATGGCGGAACCCAGAGCTCGATGAGCTCGCCGGGTTGCAGCACATGGGATGGGGAAGCCGGGCGCCGATCCGCTGGGGCCGTTGCGGTAAAGGTTTGATGAAGCAACCAGCCTCCGGGGCGCAGCGCTGCAGCGATCGCCGGGATCAGTGCACGGTGCAGAAACCGGCTGATAAGGATGAGGTCAAAGCGGCCCGGCTCAGGGGGCACAGCAACCAGGTCGCGGACTTCGGCGCGCAGCGCGAGCCCCTGCGCCGCTGCGCGCTGGGTGAGGGTCGCTATGGCGGGCTCCGCCCAATCCCAGGCCCAGGTGTCGAGCCCTCGATCGGCCAGCCACAAGGCACCGCTGCCGAGGCCACAGGCGAGATCGAGCGCGGCGCCCCTGGTCGGAAGCAGGTCCTGGTTGCACAACAGCGCCCCCGGAGGCGCTGGGAAAGACTCCACTGAACGGTAGCGGCTGCGCCAAAGGTCGCGGCGGTCGGACACGGCCTCAGCGCCGCCAGAACATGGGTGTGAACAGCACCAGCAGGGTGAAGATTTCCAAACGGCCAAGGAGCATTGCCCCGATGGCGATCCAGAGCGCGCTGTCGTCGAGTGTCCGGTAGCTCGTCGCGACCTCCCCGAGACCCGGTCCAAGGTTATTGAGGCAGGCAACAACGGTCGAAAACGCTGTGGTGAAATCGTGGCCCAGGGTCAACAGGCCCATCAGCAGCGCCGCGAAGACCAGCATATAGACTGCGCCGAAGCCCCACACCGCCTCAACGATCCGGTCTGCGACCGGCTGGCGCCCGAGCTTGACCAGGAACACGCCCTGCGGGTGAATCAACCGCTTCAGTTCCCGGTGGCCCTGCTTCAGGATGAGCAGTGCACGAATCACCTTCATTCCGCCGGCGGTCGAGCCCGCACAGCCGCCCACGACCGCGCCGAACATCAGCAAATAGGGCAGCACACTCGGCCACTCGGAAAATGGCTCGGTGGTGAACCCCGTGGTGGTCACGATCGACACCGTGTTGACCACCCCGTGCACCAGGGCTCCGCTGGCATCGTAGCGGCGTGCGATCATCAGCAGCAGAACGGTCACCGCAGCGATCGCGCCGATGATGGCCAGATAGAACCGAAACTCAGGGTCCTGCCAGTAGTGGCGTGCCTCGCGGCGCCGCCAGGCATGAAAATGCAGTGCAAAGTTCGCCCCGGAGATGACCATGAAAAACGCTGCGACCCAATAGACTGCATCATTTTGGAAGTGGCCGAGGCTCGCATCGTGGGTGGAAAAACCACCGATCGCCACGGTGGCGAAGCTGTGGCAGATCGCATCGAAAGCGTCCATGCCTGCGACCCAGTACCCCAGGGCACAGGCCAGGGTCAGGCCGAAGTAGATCAACCACAGGGCCTTGGCGGTTTCGGTCAAGCGCGGGGTGAGCTTGGTGTCTTTGACCGGCCCCGGGGTTTCTGCTCGATACAGCTGCATGCCACCAATGCCGAGCATGGGCAGAATCGCGAGGGCCAGGACGATGATGCCCATGCCGCCCAACCACTGCAGTTGCTGTCGATAAAAGAGGATGGACCTCGGTAGCGCGTCAATGCCGACGATCACGGTTGCGCCCGTGGTGGTCAGGCCCGAAATGGATTCAAAGATCGCTTCGGTGGCGCTCAGATCGACTTCCGGGGCGAGCAGCAAGGGAATGGACCCAAAGCACCCGAGCACCGTCCAGAACAGCACAGTGACCAGAAAGCCGTCCTTGGTTTTCAACTCACCACGCACATGGCGGCCGGGATACCAGAGGGTGAAGCCGGTGAGTAGGGTGATGGCAAACGCGATCACAAAGCCACTCCAGGCGTGTTCTCCGAACCACACCGAGAGCAGCGCTGAGGGCAGCATTGTGAAGCTGAACAGCATCAGCAGGATGCCGAGAATGCGAAGAATCAGCGAGGTTTGCACGAAACGGTTCCTGTCGTCGCCGGGTAGCGGGCCGGTTCAGAAGAACGTCAGCCCCACCTCAAACAGCTTTTCGACTTCGCGGATCTGGCGCTTGTCGACCACAAACAAAATGACGTGGTCCTCCGGTTCAATGATGACGTCGTGGTGGGCGATGATCACCTTGTCACCACGCACCAGCGCGCCGATGGTGGTGCCGGGGGGCAGGGGAATTTCGTCGAGCTGGCGACCGATCACTTTGGACGATTCCTGGTCGCCGTGGGCGATCGCTTCGATGGCCTCGGCGGCGCCCCGCCTGAGTGAATGCACGTTCACCACGTCGCCTCGGCGCACGTGTCGCAAGAGGCTGCTCACTGTGATGTGCTTGGGCGAGATGGCGACGTCGATTTCACCGCCTTGCAGCAGGTCAACATAGGCCGGGTTGTTGATCAGTGTCATCACCTTGCGCCCCCCCAGCCGCTTGGCCAGCACCGACGACATGATGTTGGCTTCGTCGTAGTTGGTCAGGGCGATGAATACATCCGTGTCCTCGATGTTCTCTTCCAACAGCAGCTCGCGGTTCGAGGCATCACTGTTGAGCACGATGGTGCGGTCGAGGTTTTGTGACAGCTGCAGGCAGCGCCTGGAGTCACGCTCCAGCAGCTTGACTTCGAAGCGGCTTTCGATGGACTCCGCAAGCCGCTCCCCGATGTTGCCTCCGCCAGCGATGGTGATCCGCTTGTAGGCGGGCTCCTTGCGCCGCAATTCGCTCATCACCGCGCGGATGTCATCGCGCGCAGCGATGAAAAACACTTCATCGTCGGCTTCGATGACGGTGTTGCCCTCCGGAATGATCGGCTTGCCACGCCGGAAGATGGCTGCGACCCGGGTGTCGACCCGCGGGATGTGGGCGCGCAAAAAGTGCAGCTCGTGGCCCACCAGGGGCCCGCCGTAGTAGGCTTTGACGGCGACCAGCAGGACCTTGCCGTCGGCGAAGTCCAGCACCTGCAAGGCGCCGGGAAACTCCAGCAACCGCTTGATGCTGTTGGTGACCAGTTGCTCTGGGCTGATCAGCACGTCGATCGGCAAGGCATCGCTGGCAAACAGCTCAGGGCGGGTTAAATAGGCCGTCGCCCGCACCCGCGCCAACTTGGTCGGGGTGCGAAACAGTGTGTGGGCGATTTGGCAGGCAACCATGTTGATCTCATCGCTGTTGGTCACAGCGATCAACATCTCGGCGTCCTCGGCCCCCGCTTGGCGCAGTACGTGGGGATAGGAGGCCTGGCCCAATACAGTGCGGATGTCGATGCGGTCCTGCAACTCGCGCAGGCGATCGGGGTCGGTGTCCACCACCGTGATGTCGTTGGCTTCAGTGGCCAGATTTTCCGCCAGGGTGCCGCCTACCATGCCGGCCCCGAGGATGGTGATTTTCAAACCTGGCTACACCGGTTTACGCAGCGAAACATAATAAAAACCGTCGTTTCCCGTCGGTTCAGGCAGGATTTGGCGACCAAAGGATAGCGCGATTCCCGCAGAGAAGGGCAATTCTTGAGCAGCCGCCTCCGGATGGGCCTGAACGAAGGTCCGCACCACCTCAAGGTTCTCCTCGGGCAGCAACGAGCAAGTGGCGTAGACCAGTTCCCCTCCCGGGCGCAACAGGGGCCAGAGCGCGTGTAGCATCGTTGTCTGTGTGGCGGCGAGCGCCGGGATGTCGGTGGCACGGCGCAGCAGTTTGATGTCGGGATGGCGCCGGATCACACCGGTGGCCGAGCAGGGCGCATCCAGTAGGATTCGGTCATAGGTCACCCCGTCCCACCAGCTGTCGGGGTCGGCGACGTCCCCGCACTGCAGCGTGGCCTTGCCCCCGGTGCGGCTGAGGTTTTCATCGACACGGGCAAGCCGATCGGCATCGAGGTCGATGGCAGTCAGGTGCAGGTCCGGCACCGCCTCAAGCATTGCAGCGGCTTTGCCTCCGGGGGCCGCGCAGGCATCGAGCACACGCATGCCCGGGCCCAGGCGCAAGGCGGTGGTTGCAAGCTGGGCACTTTCGTCCTGCACACTGACCCAGCCGTCGGAAAACCCGGGCAGGGCGTCCACGGCCACCGGCTGGGAAAGTCGAATGGCTTGCGGCAGCCAGAGACCGGGTCGCCAAGCAATTTCGGCGCGGTCCAGAAGTGCGTGATAGCCGGACACTGAGCACCGGCTGGTGTTGATTCGAAGGGTCATTGGGGGGCGCAGGTTGCCAGCCTCCAGAATGGCCGGCGCCTGCATGGGCCAGGCGTTTCGAATGGCGGTGTACAACCACTCCGGGTGGGCGGCTGCCGCTGCCGGGTTTCGGGTTTCGAGTTGGCGGGTAAGGGCGTGGTGCTGTCGGTCGAGGTTGCGCAAGACCCCGTTAACGAGTGCTTTGTAGCGCCCACCGTCGATTGCAGCAGCGGCAGCGACCGTCTCATGCACCGCGGCATGGCGTGGAATGCGGGTGTGCAGCAACTGGTACCCGCCCACGAGGAGCAGCCCCTCAATCCGGGCCTGCTTGGGTTTGAATGGACGTGCCAGTAGGAATTGCAGCAGTGCCTGCAGCTTTGGCGCATGGCGCACAGCCCCGTAGCTGAGGTCCGCCAGCAGGGCCCGATCGGCCTGCTCCAGGCCAGCTTGGGCGGCCGGCAATGCCCGCGCCAGGGACTGCCCGCGCAGGACCTCTGCGACCACTTGAGCGGCGCGCTGGCGCACCTCAGCAGGTTTCACTGGAGCGGCTTTCCGAACCGAACCCCAGGCCGCAGGGGCGTAGAGGCGGCGTTGCAGGCGGCCTCTACACCCATGGTTTTCCCGCCAGCAAACTGCAGTTGCTCGATCGCAAAGGTGCCACTGCCACAGGCCACCCGCGCGGAGCCTGCTGCAATGCGCAACAGGGTCCCTGGGGGCTCTGTTGCGGCCACCTGCGGCTCGGGGTGGCCCTTCCAGATCCGCACCCGCTGTCCCTCCAGTTCGGTGAAGGCCACGGGTGTGGGGTTGAATGCGCGCACCAGTCGATCGACCCATTCGCTGGCGCAGGTCCAGTCGATCGCCGCTTCTTGCTTGGAAATTTTGGCTGCATAGCTTGCGCCCTCTGCCGGTTGTGGTTCGGGCCGCGGCGGGGTGTCCGACTCGAGCTGGTCGAGCACTTCCAGGAGCGCTTGCGAACCCAGGGTCGCGAGGCGGTCATGCAGGCTGCCTGCGGTGTCCTGCGGTGCAATCCGGCAAGAGCGGCGGGCGAGCACGTCGCCGGTATCGAGCCCTGCGTCCATCTGCATGATGCTCACGCCGGTTTCTCGGTCACCGGCTAGCAAGGCCCGTTGGATGGGCGCTGCCCCGCGCCAGCGTGGCA
>DHQM01000228.1:9042-9302 GCA_002408105.1 Gammaproteobacteria bacterium UBA5338
TCCGCGCCAGCGTGGCAACAGGGATGCGTGGATGTTGAGGCAACCAAGGCGCGGTCCATTGAGCACCTGCTGGGGCAAAATCAGGCCGTAGGCGGCGACCACCATGACATCTGCCGAGAGTGCGCACAGCGCCGCCCATTCTGCTGGGTCCTTGAGCGTGGTGGGTTGGTGCACGGGAATCTGGTGGGCCCTTGCGAGGGTTTTGACCGGGCTGGCCCGCAGTGCGCGCCCCCGCCCGGCGGGACGGTCCGGCTGGGTGT
>DHQM01000228.1:9479-11872 GCA_002408105.1 Gammaproteobacteria bacterium UBA5338
CCACAAGGTGGCCGGTCTCGAGCAGGCCTTCCAGCGCGGTGGCCGCGAAGCTGGGGGTGCCCGCAAAGACGATGCGCAACATGTGGATTCACACCGACGCGGCAGCACTAAGCCTGCTGGCGTGTCTGCTTCTCAAGTTTCTTGCGGATCCGCTGGCGCTTGAGGGGCGACAGGTAGTCGACGAATAGCTTTCCGTTTAGGTGGTCGATTTCGTGCTGTATGCACACGGCCAGCAGTCCGTCCGGGCGCAACTCAAAGGGCTCGCCGCTAACATCCTGCGCGCGCACAAGCACCTCTGTAGGCCGGACCACGGTCTCGTAAAAGCCCGGCACTGAAAGGCAGCCTTCATCCCATTCTCCAGTGGAGTCGCCGAGCACCTCGACCTCTGGGTTCACGAACACCAGGGGCGCGTCGCGGCTGTCACTGACATCAATCACCACCAGGCGTTCATGTACATTCACTTGGGTCGCGGCCAGCCCCACGCCGGGCGCTGCGTACATGGTTTCGAGCATGTCCTGCGCGAGCTTTTGCAGGTCCGCATCGAATTCGACCACGGGCGCGGCGCGGGTTCTGAGTCGGGAGTCAGGGAATTCGAGAATGTCGAGAATGGCCATGGGGGAAATGGGTCGCTGGTGCACCTCAAAAGGGGGCTGCTAAGATTGTGACGCTTTCAACGGTCACCTGCGGGAAAACCGCGTGGCTTGGGCTAGGCTTACAACATCGGGTGGCGCGGCCTTGGTGGTTCGATGCGGGCGCGCCCATCGAATTCAAGTCCGGTGTTTGTCGGTGGCGGATTCCGCAACTGCAATCCCGAACACGAGAACGGTATAAGGAAGCATCATATCATGCGCAAGCATCGCGTTGTGGACGGGGGAGGCTGGCTCATCGGCGTGCTTTGGGGCGTCCTGCTGGTGGCTTCCACCGGGGCCTTTGCCGACCGCTTGCAGCTTCGCGAGGACCACCCGGAAGTCTACGTTGTGAAACGAGGTGACACCCTCTGGGACATTTCAGAAACCTTCCTGCGCGATCCCTGGCGGTGGCCGGAGATCTGGAGCTACAACCCGCAGGTGCAAAACCCCCACCTGATCTATCCGGGCGACCGGCTGCGGCTCGTGTTTGTGGACGGTGAACCGAAATTGGTGCGCGATGGTGGTCCCGAACGATTGGGTCCGCAGGTGCGCGTGCAGCCCCTCAGTGCCGCGGTGCCCGCGATTCCCATGGAGCACCTGCGGGCATTCCTGACCGCCGACCGCATCGTCAGCACCAGTGATCTGGACAGCGCGCCTTATGTGCTGGCAGGCGAAGAGGGGCGGCTGATTCTGGGCAGTGGCGACCACCTCTACGCCCGGGGTGTCGAGGATGCTGCGCCTGGCACCTACGGTGTGTACCGACCCGGTCGCGTGTTCCGGGACCCGGTCTCCGGCGACAAGCTGGGGATCGAGGCGCGGTTCATCGGTGCGGGGGAGCTGGGTGTCGCCGACGGTGACATTGCCGCCCTGTCACTGGATGACACCGCGCGCGAGGTCAGGGTCGGTGACCGTCTGCTGCCCATCGAGCCGGAAACGTTGCTTCCCGTGTTTTCCCCACAACCCGCTCCAGAGGTGACTGAAGCCCATTTGATTGCGGTGGTTGGCGGCATGAACCACATCGGCCAGTACGATGTGGTCGTCATCAACCGAGGCGGCCAACACGGGGTGGCCCCGGGGCATGTGGTTGCGGTGTATCGCCAGGGCGCCAAAGTCCGTGATGCTGAGGCGCGCGAATGGGTGCGGCTGCCCGATGAGCGGGCGGGGCTGGTCATGCTGTTCGACGTCCACGAGGCCATGAGTTATGGTCTGGTGATGGACGCCCAGCGCCCCATGCAGGTGATGGACCGCGTGCGCCACCCCTGAGCCGAGTTTTTTTCGGGGGCACGCGCAACCCCTTTGAGCGCCCCACGGATGGGGCAAGGCCACCATGGACCAGGACACCACAGGCGCTTGGCTGGCGCTGCTGTCAGTCGCGGGGCTCGGCCCCAAACGCCTCAACCGACTGCTTGAGGTTTTCGGGTCCGCCGCTGCGGTGCTCGCTGCACCGATCGAGGCGCTGCGCACCGCTGGGCTCGCATCAGCACTCTCCGAGCGGGTGCACGAGGCCGACCCGGACTCGAGGCAGGTCCGCCGGCTGATCGATCAGATGCAGGCGCTGGCAGTCGAACTCCTGCCGATCACCGCTCCCCAGTACCCTGCGCTGTTGCGCGAGTCGCCGGACCCACCGGCCGTGCTCTTTGTCCGCGGCAATCGAACCGTGCTGGAGCGTCCGCAAATCGCGTTGGTCGGAAGCCGCAGAGCCACCCGGGCAGGGGCGCAGTTCGCTGCCGATTTGGCCGCCGGGCTTGCGGACGTGGGCCTGGT
>DHQM01000093.1:0-577 GCA_002408105.1 Gammaproteobacteria bacterium UBA5338
CGTTGGTGGTGCCGGTTTTGCCGGCGATGTCACCCCGCCCCAGCGCCCTCGCGTTGATTCCTGTGCCGCGGCGAACCACATCCTTGAGCATGCTCACCATGAGGTAGCGGGTCTGGTGGTCCATGACCCGTGGCGCAGTTTCGGGCATGCCCTGCGCGATGGTGTCGTCAAAGGTGGGCAACAGGTCTTGCTCGCAAACAGCGCAGGCTTCCCTTGGAACCGTTTGATAAATCACGGCTCCGTCCGCCCCCTCAACCCGGTCGATCCAGTACGGTTCGACACGGTATCCGCCGTTGGCAAGGATCGCGTAACCCGCCGTCAACTCCATCGGGGAGACGGTCGCACTGCCCAGGGCGAGCGAAAGATCGGGCGGGAATCGTTCCGCGTCGAATCCCAGTGTTGACAGGTAGTCGATGGCGGTGGCTGGCGTCAGTGCCTGCAACAATCGAATGGACACCAGGTTGCGGGACCGGTAAAGGGCTTCGCGCAACCGCATGGGGCCGCCAAACTCGCCGCTTGAGTTCTCTGGGCGCCAGCTCTGTTCGAGCTGGCGGTCGTGAAACACGATGGGCGCGTC
>DHQM01000093.1:877-18292 GCA_002408105.1 Gammaproteobacteria bacterium UBA5338
ACAGCGCCAGCGCTGGCGCTGTGCTTGTGTGGCACGGTTGAAGCGGTCACTGGGGTTGAGGCCTCCAACCAGCGCTTCGATACCACCTGTGCCTGGGTTCAGGGCGACCAGTGCCCCCTGTACTTGGGGCCGGGCCGCGAGTCGCCAGTCGCCTTCGGGCATCGCGCGCAAGTGAATGAAGTCACCTCTTGAGACGACGTCGCTGGGCTGAGACGGGGCGGGTCCGAGGGTGTCGACCTGGGCCAGTTGAGGGCGAGCCCAGTCCATCGAGTCCGGCCAGCCCAGTGTCACTTGCTCGCCTCCCTCGGTGGTGACCTTTGCCTCTTTTCCTGACACCTCTGTGACCAGCCCGCGGGTCAGGCCTGGGTAACGCGGCAGCCGCCCTCGAATCAATGCCAGGTATTGATCAGGACTCTCCAGTTCCGTTTGCGTGGCCCGGGCTTCGGGTCCCGGGTAGCCGTGGCGCTCGGTGTATTCTGTGAGGCCGTTGGATACGGCAGCGACAGCGGCACGTTGGGCGCGACCATTGACTGTGGTGTAGACCCGAAACCCCCCTGTATAGGCCCGTTCGCCGAGGCGTTCGACCATCCAACTGCGAGCCATTTCAGCGATGTGAGGGGCCCCCAGTGCGGGTTGGGCGCCGTGGTACTGCGCCAGAATGGGCGCCCCGGTCGCGCTCTGCATGGCGGATTCGTCGATCGTCCCCAGTGAATGCATTCGTTGCAGAATCCAGTCGCGCCGAATCTTGGCGCGTTCTGGGTTGACCAGCGGGTTGTACGCAGAGGGGGCTTTGGGCAAGCCTGCAATCATGGCGACCTGCGCAAGGTCGAGGGCCTGGATGTCTTGTCCGTAGTAGACCTCGGCGGCTGCGGCGATGCCATAGGCCCGGTTGCCGAGAAAAATCTTGTTCAGATAAAGCTCCAGTATTTCCTCTTTTGTCAGCTCCCGCTCGATTTTTACGGCGAGAAGAATTTCTTTGAATTTTCGTTGGAAAGTGCGTTCGTGGCTGAGGAAAAAGTTCTTGGCCACCTGCATGGTGATGGTGCTGCCCCCGGTTTGGATGTGACCGCTTGAGGCCAGCTGCCAGGCAGCTCGCACCAGCCCGTTCAGGTCGACCCCGTGGTGGGAGAAAAATCGATCGTCCTCGGCAGCGAGGAACGCGTCGATGAAGACCGAGGGGATTTCGGCGTAGCGCACCGGGCGGCGGCGCTTTTCGCCAAACTCTCCGATCAGCTCGCCGTCTTTACTGAACACCTGCAGCGGAGTCTCCAACTCCACCGAGCGCAGTTGGTTGACGTCGGGCAGGTCAGCGTAGCTGCGCCACAGCAAGCCGCCAGCGGCGAGCGAGCCGGTCAGAAAAAAGAGCAACATCCAGCGCAATAAATGAGGCATGGGTACAGCCAAGTGACTTTGAGCGGGAGCGCATGGTGGTTGCCATGCCGGAGCGGACAAGCGCCATTGTAAGGCTTGGGTCGAGTATATGGGACCGGCCAGTGGTCGGGGTTCGTCAAAGATGTGACCCGGTGGACGTGGCGAAGTTCGCGCTGCCGTCTACGCTTTAGTTTCAGGAGCGGGCGTGCGCGTCAAAATGAGATGCAAGCCCACGGAACGTGGCCGCGCCGTCAAGCCGGGCGAAGGCTCAGCCACCCGCACCAGAATTGTTTAGACCATGGTTGTTTGCGCGCTCTGAACGGGTCGTATTTAATGTGCCGATTCAAACTTGGGGCAGTCCACCTAATTAATCTGTTTGTCTAGGAATCGAGCCGGTGATGGGTTTATTTCGTGCAAAGCAGACGCCGATGCTGGGGCTGGACATCAGTTCAACTTCGGTCAAGCTGCTTGAGTTGTCCCGGGATGGAGACCGCTTGCGTGTTGAGAGTTACGGCGTAGAGCCCCTCGCGGACAACGCAGTGGTTGAGAAAAACATCACAGAGGTGGATGCCGTCAGTGCAGCCGTGCGGCGGGTTGTGGAGCGATCGCGCACGAAATGCAAGACGGCGGCCGTGGCAGTTGCTGGATCCGCGGTGATTACAAAAACAATTGAGCTTCCCGCGAACCTCAATGAAGAGGAAATGGAAACCCAAATTTCGCTGGAAGCCGACCAGTATATCCCCTATCCGCTCGAAGAAGTTGCGATTGATTTCGAAGTGCAGGGCCCGACCGAGGCAGACCCGAACCGTGCCGAAGTCCTGCTCGCCGCGTGCCGACGCGAAAACGTTGAAGTCCGCGAAGAGGTGCTGGCCAGCGCTGGGTTGTCTGCCAAGGTGGTGGATGTCGAGGCCTACGCGATGGAGCGCGCCTTCGGCTTGTTGCAGCGCCAAATCGACAGCGAAGCACAGGTGGTTGCCATGGTGGACATCGGCGCCACCATGACGACGCTCAGCGTGCTGGTCGATGGGGCGACGGTGTACACCCGTGAGCAGCTGTTTGGAAGCAAACAGCTCACCGAAGAAATTCAGCGGCGTTACGGTCTTTCGGAACAGGAAGCTGGGCTCGGCAAGAAACAGGGTGGGTTGCCGGACGAGTATGCCTCTGAGGTGCTGCGGCCATTTGTCGAGGTCGCTGTGCAACAAGTGGTGCGTTCGTTGCAGTTTTTTTACTCATCGAGCCAGTACAACGACGTCGATGGCATCGTGCTGGCCGGTGGCGGTGCCTCCACCCAAGGCTTGGCAGAGGCAATCCAGGAGCAGCTGCACACACCGGTGCTGGTGGCCAACCCCTTTGCCGACATGAGTGTATCGGCCCGCGTCAACGCATCGGCACTGGTCAATGACGCACCCGCCCTGATGATCGCCTGTGGGTTGGCGCTGAGGAGCTTCGACTAATGGCGAAGATCAATCTACTGCCCTGGCGCGAAGCGCTCAGAGAACAGCGCCGCAAGCAATACCTTTCGACTCTGGCCCTGGTGGCCGTTGGAGGCGCGCTTGTGGTGGTGGGCGTTGACCGGTACTACACGGCGCGGATCGAGTCTCAGCAGGCACGCAATGCCTATCTCAACGCTGAGATCAGTGAGTTGAATCGAAAAATCACCGAAATTTCAGGTTTGCGGCGCCGGCGCGATGAATTGGTCGAACGCATGGAGGTGATCCAGTCCTTGCAGGGCAATCGTCCGGTGATCGTGCGGGTCTTCGATGAGCTGGTCCAAACGCTTCCGGATGGCGTCTATTACACCAACGTCGAGAAGCGGGGGCAGGAGCTGCGCATTCGTGGGACGGCGAAGTCGAACAACCGGGTCTCTGCGCTCATGCGCCGGTTTGACGGTTCCGATTGGTTCACCGAGCCGAACCTGCTGGGCGTTACATCCAATCCGTCCTTCGGCGAGCAGGCCAATGATTTCAATCTGGTGGTACAGCAGACCACCCCGGACGCCGGTGAGTCGGACTAGGGGCACGTTGTGGCGTTTTCTGATCAAGTAAAAAAGCTACGAGAACTCAACCTCAACGAGATCGACCTCTCGGACTTGGATTTTGAAAACATCGGCTCTTGGCCGATCTTCGTCAAAATTGCGCTCGCGATACTGGTGTTTATCGTTGTGCTTGGAGCAGGCCATTTTTTCCATCTGAGCGCTTTGCGGGATGCGCATTCTGCAGCGGTTCGCGAGGAAGAGCAGTTGAAGTCGACCCTTGAGACCAAAGCTTTTCAGGCCGCGAACTTGGAAGCCTACCGCAGCCAAATGGTCGACATGGAAAACTCCTTTGCAGTTTTGCTTGAACAGCTGCCCAAGGACACCGAGGTGCCAGGTCTACTTGAAGACATCACGCACACCGGGCTTGGTGCGGGGCTTGAGTTCGACAGCATCAACCTGAAACGTGAAACCGAGCGCGAGTTCTATGTGGAATTGCCGATCGAGATTGTGGCGCAAGGCGGGTACCACGACATCGCAGCCTTTGTTTCAGGCGTTTCGGCCTTGCCGCGAATCGTGACCCTGCATGACTTTACCCTGACTCCGATTGGGAACTCAGCACTGCTGCGGGTGCGGGTGATTGCCAAGACCTACCGCTACAAAGGCGGGGACAGATAGATGCGTGCGTGTGTTCTGATGAGTCGATTGATGGCGCTGGGGGCGGTTGCTGTCGCCCTTGTTGGTTGTGCGGGCAGCGATCCTGTGGCCGATTTGCGGGCCTACGTCGACGAAGTGAAGACAAAGCCCTCCGGCCGCGTAGAACCGCTGCCCCAGTTTCGTCCGTACGAATCCTTTGCGTACTCGGCTGCAGGGAAACGCAGCCCCTTCGAGCAACCCATTGAGATCGTGGTTGTTCAACAACGGGACAGCAACAGCCAGGTGGAGCCAGACCCGAACCGTCCGCGGGAATACCTTGAAAACTTCAACATCACGGCCCTAAACATGGTTGGCGTCATGCAGCGCGGTCAGGCGCGCTGGGCCCTGATTGCGGATGCTGAAGGAGACATTTACCGCGTGACTGAGGGCAATTACCTCGGCCGCAACCACGGGAAGGTTACCGCAGTGGACGAGGCACACATCGAATTGCTGGAGATTGTTCCAGACGGACAAGGTGGCTGGGTTGAACGGCCAAGAACCCTAGACCTCAGAGAAGCGCAATGACCGCTCGCGTGGGTTGGAGAGAAGCAAGCATGAATGGAACCACTGACAGTTATTCCGGCGCAGTCGCCCACATTCTCCGCTGGCGTGGCGGATTACTGCTCTGGATGTTGGCGACTTTTTCGGGGGTGCTGCACGCAGCGGATCCCGTTCAGCTGACCGACATTGAGTTCTCCACCCTGTCCAACGACCGAATGCAAATTCAGTTGCACTTCGATGGCCCGCCCCCGGAGCCGCAGGGATACAGTGTGGAGCAGCCGGCGCGAATCGCCATTGACCTGGTGGGTGTAAAAAGTGCGCTCGAACGAAAACAGCACAAACTGGACTCGAGCAACGCCCGCAACGTCACCGTGGTCGAAGCGCAAGACCGCACCCGGTTGATCGTCAAGCTTGTCGACCTGGTGCCGTACGAGACCACACGCAGCGATCGCACGATGACGCTCGTGCTGGGTTCCCGCGCGCAGACCGCTGTGGCTTCCGCACCGAAACCTGCTGTTTCACAGCCACGCTCGGCGACCACCGCCTTGACTCGGATATCGGTTCAAGACATTGATTTTCGGCGCGGTGAAGCAGGTGCCGGTCGCCTTATGGTGCAGTTGAGTGCGCCGGGAACCTCGGTCGATGTGGCTGAACAAAGTGGAAAGATTCGTGTCCGCTTCGGCAGCGCCCGCTTGCCAGAAACACTGCAGCGGCGCTTGGACGTTTCCGACTTTGCCACGCCAGTCAGCACCATCGACGCCTTTCAGCAAGACAATGCGGTCGTGCTTGAGATCACCCCGGACGGCCGATACGAGTACCTTGCGTATCAAACCGACCGCGAATTCACCTTGGACGTGAAGCCACTCACGGCGGAAGACGAAGCCGATCCCAGCCAGCAGCGGTTTGCGTACACTGGAGAAAAACTGTCGCTGAATTTCCAGGACATTGAAGTCCGTTCGGTGCTGCAGTTGATCGCTGACTTCACCGATTTGAACCTCGTGGCAAGTGACACGGTCACCGGCCGCATCACTTTGCGCCTCAAAAACGTTCCCTGGGACCAAGCGCTGGATTTGGTTTTGAAGACCAAGGGGCTCGACAAGCGGCTGATTGGCAATGTGTTGATGGTGGCGCCTGCGGCTGAGATCGCAGCGCGCGAAAAGCTTGAATTGGAGACCAGCCGGCAGGTGGCTGAATTGGCTCCGCTGACCACAGAGTTCATCGAGGTGAACTACGCCAAGGCAAGCGACATTTTGGGCTTGCTGTCCGGGAAGCAGAGCATTCTGTCTTCGCGCGGCAGCGCCACGGTCGATACCCGCACCAATCTGCTGATTGTGCAGGACACAGCGGACAAGATTGTTGAGATTCGCCGCATGCTGCGTACCCTCGACATACCAGTGCGTCAGGTGTTGATCGAAGCCCGGATCGTTCGGGCCAACACGAGCGCAAGCGAGGAACTCGGTATTCAGTGGGGTGGCAGCTACGACGCCAACAGCAGCGATGGATTCAATCTTGGAGGTGGGCCAGTGTCGGGTGGGGTAGTCAGTCCAGGAGCTGTAGTGGACCTGGGCGTGACCGGATCCGGTGCCAGTTCCATCGCGTTCGGCATCTCGACCAGTTCTCGGATTCTCAACCTGCAGCTTTCTGCACTGGAAGACATGGGAGAGAGCGAGACGGTTGCCCAGCCCAAGGTGCTGACTGCCGACGGGCAGACCGCATTGATCGAGTCGGGAACGGAGATTCCGTACCAGGAAGCGACCTCGAGTGGCGCGACCTCGACATCATTTAAATCGGCGGTCTTGGGTCTGCGTGTGACGCCACAGATCACCCCCGATGGCCGCATCATGATGGACCTGCAGGTGAACCAGGACGAGCAAGGCGCCGAGACTTCGGATGGAATTCCGGTGATCGACACCACACGGATCAACACGCAGGTACTGGTCGATGACGGAGAAACCGTGGTGCTCGGTGGCATTTTCACATCGGTCGAAACCAGCACTGAGACCAAAACCCCGTTTCTTGGGGACATTCCCTACGTGGGCCGGTTGTTCAAGCGGACCGTGGACACCAACGAAAAGACCGAATTGCTGATCTTCATTACTCCCCGGTTGGTCAGCGAGGAACTCAGCTTGCGCTGATTGGCTCGCCCCGTGACAAGACCTTCTAGTAGCAGCATCATTTTGGTTGGCCCCATGGGGGCTGGAAAAAGCACCATCGGCCGGTTGCTGGCAAAGCGGCTGGGGCTGGATTTCTTTGACAGCGACCAGATGATCGAAGAACGCTGTGGAGCCGACATCGGCTGGATCTTTGACGTTGAAGGCGAGGCAGGTTTTCGTAAGCGCGAGTCCGCCATGCTGGCGGAGTTGGTCAACCTCTCCAACGCTGTGATTGCCACAGGGGGCGGGGCGGTGGTCGCCGAGAGCAACCGTGCACTGCTGGCGCAAGGCGGTGAAGTGATCTACCTCAAATCATCCCCGGAGCAGCAGTTCGAGCGCACACGGCGTGACCCAAACCGGCCTCTGTTACAATCCGACGACCCTTTGGGGGTGTTGAGGCGTCTGTTCGTCGAACGGGATCCGCTGTACCGAGAGGTCGCGGACCGTGTGGTGGACACCGAGGGCCGCGCGCCGAGGTCTGTAGCGCAAGACTTGGCCCGCCAATTTTCTCCCTCCGACCCAGACGGCGGCTGAACGCGACACCTCCGCACATCGGCCCGCGTGCCGTGTTCAGGTTGAGGCGTGTATGCAGTTTGAGGTCCAGGTGCCCCTTGGGCAGCACAGTTATCCCATCTTGATTGGCCAGAAGCTGCTCGGCGATTCGCAATGGATCGCCCCGCGCATCCGTGACCGCGCGCTTGTGGTCAGCAACGACTCTGTGGCGGAGCTGTACCTTGAGCCTTTGCTCGCTGGCCTGCAGGGCCTGCGGATCGACACTTTGGTGCTTCCCGATGGTGAACGCCACAAGACCCTGGAAAGCGCCGAGCGCATCTGGACCCACCTTTTGAGCCACCGACATGGG
Source organism: Gammaproteobacteria bacterium UBA5338 (assembly GCA_002408105.1). Lineage (GTDB taxonomy): Bacteria > Pseudomonadota > Gammaproteobacteria > Pseudomonadales > UBA5862 > UBA5862. Next base: position 8,433 of record DHQM01000093.1, read on the forward strand.
CGCGACACCACCCTGATCGCGCTTGGCGGTGGCGTCATCGGCGACCTGACGGGCTTCGCTGCGGCGTGCTACCAAAGGGGGGTCAATTTCGTCCAGGTTCCAACGACCCTGCTGGCGCAGGTTGATTCCTCGGTCGGCGGAAAAACCGGTGTCAACCATCCACTCGGAAAAAACATGATCGGGGCGTTCCATCAACCGCAGCTGGTGGTGGCCGATACCTCGACCCTGGAGTCGTTGCCGGCCCGTGAGTTCGCTGCCGGCATGGCCGAGGTCATCAAGTATGGGTTGATCCGCGACGCGGCGTTTTTCGACTGGATCGAGCAGCATCTTGAACAACTCCGCGCGCGCGAGGCAGAGGCAGTGGCTGAGGCGGTGCGGCGAAGCTGCGAACATAAAGCGGCGGTTGTCGCAGCAGACGAGCGCGAAGCGGGTGAACGCGCGCTGCTGAACCTGGGGCACACCTTTGGGCATGCGATCGAAACCGAGACTGGTTATTCGCAATGGCTTCATGGAGAGGCGGTGGCGATGGGCACCATGATGGCAGTGGATTTGTCGGTACGTCTCGGGTGGTGTCCGGAGCATCAGATTGCGAAGATCGCAGCAGTGTTTGGGGCCTTTGGCTTGCCGACTGCGGCCCCTAAGGAACTGGCCACTGATGCGCTTCTTGACGCCATGCGTCTCGACAAAAAGGTTGCAGGTGGCGAGATGAGGCTTGTATTGCTTCGGGGCATCGGACAGGCGGAGGTCCTTCGTGCTCCAGATTCGGTTCATCTGCGAGCAACTTTGGAACAGGTGCGCATGTCCTGACAGCGGGGGTGGCCATGGGTGATGGATCCACAGCGCGTGCAGCCCGGCCTGCCCCAATCCTCGGCGCGACCCAAGCGCAGCGGTTCTGGTTCGGCGGGGCAGGGCGAAATGCATTGGTCGCTTCAATACTGCATTGGGCGCGTTTCGGTGATGGTGTATTGCTCATCGAGGGTGGTCCAGGGGTTGGCAAAACCCGCCTCGCCGAACGGGCACAAGAAGAGGGACTTGAGGGGCTTCGAGTGCTCCGCCTGTCGGCCGTCCAAGGCGTTGGCGGGCCCGGCTGGCGCGAGGCACTTGCCACAGAATTGGGTTTGTCAGGGACGGATTCCGCGGCGCTTGCGCAGGCCCTGCTCCGTGAGCGCGAGGCTGGCCTGCATACGCTGTTGATTCTGGATGATGGTGAGCAGCTTGAACCAGCGCAGGTGCAGGCACTGGTGTCTTTTGCCCAGGGCGATGACAGCGACAATGCTTCTCCGTTGGCGGTTGTCCTGCTGGCACGTCCGGTTGACGCCTGGCCCGCGCCAACGGGTGTCCACCGGCTGCGGATCGCGCCATTGACCCGGGACAGTGCCGAAGATTTTCTCTCCGCGTGGTGCGTTGCGCAGGGATGCCCCTTGCCGAGTGCCGCCAAGCGCCGGGGCATCATCAGCCACGTGGTCGACCATGAAGCCGGGGCCGTCGCTGCGTTGTTGCAGCGCCTGGAGGGGCAGGCTCCGGACGCAGGGCTGTCAGGTGCATCGACGACCAATGTGTTCAGCTCGCCGGTGCTTCGACTGTGGCGCCACGGCGCTGCGTTGTTGGCTGTGGGCGTGGTACTTGCATGGGTGGCATGGAAGCAGGGGCCTGGGGTGGAGCCGGAGAGAGGAGCACGCCTTGAGGTTGTCCTCCCCAGTGCACAGCAGAGCGCGCAATCGGGCCTGGCTGTAGCGCAGCGCCAGGTGCAGGAGGAGCCAGAGCCTCCAATCGCGCGAGCGTTTTCGCAGGATCAGCCAGATCAATCGGGCCCGGAATTGGCCCCTGCGCCGAGCGGCAATTCAAAGGTGGAGGCCGAGTCCGAACCGCTGATCCTGGCGGACCCAGACCCAGAGCAGCGGGCTGTCGACCAGCCGCCGCTGGGGCCGGCGCAATCACCAGAGTGGGCCCTTCTGCGCGAGCGAGAGGCGGCGGTCCTGGCGCTCAATCCGAGGCTGTACACCCTACAGTTTCTGGGTTCCTACCACCTGCGCACTGTGATCGATTTCGTTGAAGGACTTGGGGGGTGCGAACATTGCTACCTGCTCGAAACGCGCCACCAAAACCGGCCGTGGTATGTGGCGGTGATGGGGCTCTACCCATCCCGTGAGGCGGCCGCTAAAGCACGCACCGATTTGGAGCCTGACATGCGGCGCATGGACCCCTGGATCCGCCCGATTGAGGCGTTACAGACAGAAGTTCGAGGCCGGTCCCGCACTCGCGAAGAATGAGCCCAGGCGCTTTGGGAAGGGCTTCGGTGGTCTTCCCTGCCAGTGCGGGCGGACAGCGGGGCGAGCTTCCGAGGGCAGCGCTGTTTGTGGGCCAGTACGGCGCGCATGTAAAATAGGCGTCCTTTTTTTTCGTGCACGGTGTTGTTGCGCAGGAGGTACTTGCGTAACTCTATGTATTGAAAAGCATTTTAATCAGAGAATCGTTTTATGCGTCTCGGCTTAGCTGACCCTCAGGAGTATCGCGACAGCTGCGGATTCGGTCTGGTTGCTCAGATCGAGGGCAAGGCCAGCCACCGGTTGCTTGAATCGGCCATCCACGCGTTGGCGTGCATGACGCACCGGGGCGGCATCAACGCCGATGGCAAAACCGGTGATGGGTGTGGGCTGCTGATGCAGAAACCGGACGGCTTTCTCCGTGCGGTGGCGCGAGAGTCTTTTGAGTGCGCGCTCGCCGAGCTGTATGCAGCGGGCAATGTGTTCCTCAATGCCGAAGCCGGGAAGGCAGCGCGTGCCCGAGACGCCCTGAATGAGCGCTTGCAGGAACAGGGCCTAGAGCCGGTGGGGTGGCGGGAAGTACCCACCGATCCCAGCGTGCTCGGAGAGATCGCCCTTAGCAACCTCCCCAGGTTTGAGCAGGTGTTCGTCAATGCGCCGGCCGGGCTGTCGGAGGCGGAGTTCAACGTGCGGCTGTTTGTCGCCCGCCGGCGCGCCGAGTTGGACATTGGGGATGAAGACACCCTGTACGTCACCGCGTTGTCGAGCAAGGTGATCGGTTACAAGGGCCTCATGATGCCGGCGGATTTGCCTGCATTCTATCTGGACCTGACCGATTCGCGTATGGAAACGGCCATCTGTACGTTCCACCAGCGGTTCTCGACCAATACATTGCCCCGCTGGCCGTTGGCGCAGCCTTTTCGTTTGCTCGCGCACAATGGCGAGATCAACACCATCCAGGGCAACCGCAACTGGGTTCAAGCCCGCACTGCGCGCATGCGTTCGCAGACCCTTACGGACATCGAGTCGATCACGCCCCTGGTGAATACCAGCGGATCCGATTCGTCCTCCATGGACAACATGCTCGAGTTGCTAATTTCCGGCGGGGTGGGGCTGTACCGGGCGATTCGCATGATGATCCCACCGGCATGGCAAAACGCCGAAACCATCGACACCGACTTGCGCGCGTTTTACGAGTTCAACTCGCTCATTATGGAAGCGTGGGACGGACCTGCCGGCGTGGTGCTTACCGACGGCACCCACGCGGTCTGCGTGCTGGATCGAAATGGCTTGCGGCCGGCGCGATGGGTCGCCACCGAAGACGGTTTCATCACTGTCGCATCCGAGGCGGGGGTCATCGAGTATCCGGTTGACAAGGTCGTGGCCAAGGGGCGCGTTGGGCCGGGTGAGATTCTTTCGGTTGACACCTTGGCAGGAAAGATTCTGCACACCAAGGAAGTCGATCATCTTCTTAAGGCCGCACACCCCTACAAGCGCTGGCTGCGAGAGCATTCGGTGCACATTGAGTCCAAGCTCGTCGAGGAAGACCTGGAGCTCGCCTACCTCGATCCCAGCGAGCGCGAGACCTACATGAAAATGTTTCAGGTCACCCGGGAGGAGCGCGACCTCAGCTTGCGGGCGCTGGCCGAAACCGGTCAGGAGGCGACCGGATCCATGGGCGACGACATCCCCATGGCAGTGCTGTCTGCCAAGGTGCGCTCTCCCTTCGACTACTTTCGGCAACAGTTCGCGCAGGTCACCAACCCAGCCATCGATTCACTCCGAGAGGGCGTGGTCATGTCGCTCGAAACCGCCATTGGCGGAGAGCGCAATCTGTTCCAAGAGACACCCGAGCACGCCGCTCAAATCATGCTGACCTCGCCGATCCTGTCGCCGGCCAAGTTCAGTAAATTGCTGCAGCTGAAGCACCCGGCCTTTCGCTTGGCACGGCTGGAGCTGAGTCATTCTGCCGAAGGCCGCCTGAACGCTGCGCTGGATCAACTGGTGGCGGATGCACAGGCTGCTGTGCGGGCTGGCGCGAACATTCTGGTGCTGAGCGACCGTGGCTTGGCTCAAGACAGGCTGCCCGTGCACGCACTCTTTGCGGTGGGTGCTGTCCACCACGCCCTCACAGAAAGCGGACTGCGCTGTGATGCTTCCCTGGTGGTTGAGACGGCCACCGCGCGTGATCCCCACCAAATGGCCGTGCTGGTCGGTTTCGGTGCGACCGCCGTATACCCGTACCTTGGGTATGAGGTGATTAACCAGCTCGTGGCTGATGGAACCATTTTGAGTGATGTCGAAGAGGCCCGCAAAAACTACCGAAAAGGGTTGAACAAAGGCCTGTTGAAAATTCTCTCTAAAATGGGCATCTCAACCATCGCATCCTACCGGGGTGCGCAGCTGTTCGAGGCGGTCGGGGTCGCTCGTTCCGTGATTGACCGCTGCTTTGTCGGCGTCACGAGTCGCATTGAAGGTGCGGATTTCGACGATTTCGAAGCGGACCAACGCCAGCTCGCCGCGCGGGCATTCCAGCGCAGCAAGGCCCTCGAGCCGGGAGGATTGCACAGGTTCATCCACGGGCAGGAATACCACGCGTTCAATCCGGATGTGATAGGAACCCTGCACGAGGCGGTGCACACGGGCGACTATGCGGTATACCGACGTTATGCAGGCTTGGTCAATGAACGTCCGGTGGCGACCATGCGGGACCTGCTTGGCTTGCGTGCGGACCTCGACCCAGTCTCCATTGCTGACGTTGAGCCCATTGAGGCGATTTTGCCTCGGTTCGATTCCGCTGGGATGTCCCTCGGAGCCTTGTCACCGGAAGCGCATGAAGCCTTGGCCGAGGCCATGAACCGCCTGGGTGCACGCTCCAATTCCGGCGAAGGGGGGGAGGACCCAGCGCGTTTTGGCACCAACAGGGTGTCCAAGATCAAACAGGTGGCGTCGGGGCGTTTCGGCGTCACTCCCCACTATTTGGTGAACGCTGAGGTTATCCAAATCAAGGTGGCACAGGGCGCAAAGCCGGGCGAAGGGGGGCAGTTGCCAGGCGGCAAAGTGGATGCCTTGATCGCCCGACTGCGCTACTCCGTTCCCGGGGTGACCTTAATTTCGCCGCCACCCCACCACGACATCTACTCCATCGAAGACCTGGCGCAGCTCATTTTCGATTTGAAGGAGGTCAACCCGCGTGCGCTCATTTCGGTCAAACTGGTGGCAGAGCCTGGGGTTGGCACCATCGCCGCCGGGGTGGCCAAGGCCTACGCTGATCTCATTACCATTTCGGGGTACGATGGGGGCACCGCCGCCAGTCCGCTGACGTCAATCCGGTATGCCGGCACGCCTTGGGAGCTCGGGCTCAGCGAAACCCACCAAACCCTGCGTGTAAACGGCCTGCGCCAGAAAGTCCGGGTACAGACCGATGGCGGGCTCAAGACGGGTCTGGATGTGGTGAAGGCCGCCATTCTCGGCGCAGAGAGTTTTGGTTTCGGGACCACGCCCATGGTTGCGCTTGGGTGCAAGTACCTGCGCATTTGCCACCTGAACAACTGCGCCACTGGTGTCGCCACCCAAAACCGCACCCTCAGGGACGAGCATTTCATCGGCACCGTTGAAATGGCCATGAATTTCTTCACGTTTGTGGCCACTGAAACCCGTGAATGGATGGCGCGGTTGGGCGTGCGTACCTTGGAAGAACTGATTGGGCGGACTGATCTGCTCGAAGTGTTGCCGGGCACCACCAGCAAGCATGCCAAATTGCGTTTGGATCCGGTGCTTGCCAACCAACATTTGCCCGCAGATCTGCCGCAGTTTTGCCAGCAGACGCGCAACGAGCCCTTTGACCGTGCTGAGCTCGCCAAGCGGATGGTTGCAGACGTGCTGCCGAATGTGGAAGGCAAGCTCGGTGGTGAGTTCACCTACGCCATCAACAACTGCGATCGCTCCATAGGCGCCCGGTTGTCGGGCGAGGTGGCCCGCCGTTACGGCAATACCGGAATGGACGACGCCGTGGTTCGGCTGAGTTTTTCAGGCACCGCGGGCCAAAGTTTCGGCGCATTCAATGCGGGGGGGCTGCACCTGGTGCTGACAGGCGATGCCAACGATTATGTGGGCAAAGGCATGGCCGGCGGCAAACTGGTCGTGCGCCCGCCGGAGGGGCACCGTTTCCGGTCCTCGGTGACACCCATCATGGGCAACACCTGCTTGTATGGAGCCACGGGTGGGGAGCTGTACGCCGCGGGTCGCGCCGGTGAGCGGTTTGCTGTGCGCAACTCCGGGGCGTTCGCGGTGATCGAGGGTGCCGGTGACCACTGCTGTGAATACATGACCGGTGGCACCGTGGTCGTGCTGGGTGCGACCGGACACAACTTTGGTGCCGGCATGACCGGCGGGTTCGCGTATGTGCTTGACCAGGACAACAGTTTTGTTGACCGGTACAACCACCAGTTGGTGGACATTCATCGCATCCGCAACGACTTCATGGAAGGGCATCGGTACCACTTGCGCACGGCGATCGAAGCTTTTGTTGCTGAGACCGGCAGCAATTGGGGGGTTGAGTTGCTCGATAACTTTGCCGATTTTGCTCGCATGTTTTGGCTGGTCAAACCCAAGGCAGCGGACCTGGCCGACCTGCTCAACAGCGTGCGGCGCAGTCCCCAATAGCGAGGCCAAAAACCGGCCCTTGGCCGGTCGCGGGCAGTGAGGTAATAGCCATGAGTGAAAGACTCAAGAACGACTTCCAGTTTCTGGACGTAAAACGAATTGATCCGCCCAAAAAAGCCGCCGCGGTTCGGCGGCGTGAATTCGTGGAAATTTACAATCCGTTCAATGCGAACCAGGCCGCACATCAAGCGCACCGCTGCCTGCATTGCGGCAACCCCTACTGTGAATGGAAGTGCCCGGTCCACAATTACATCCCCAACTGGCTGCAGTTGCTGACCGAGGGCAACATTCAGGCGGCGGTCGAACTTTGCCATGAGACCAACACCCTGCCCGAGGTGTGTGGGCGGGTTTGCCCCCAGGACCGCCTCTGCGAAGGGGCTTGCACCCTCAACACCAAGTTTGGCGCCGTCACCATTGGCTCGGCAGAGAAATTCATCACAGAGACGGCCTTCAGCATGGGCTGGAAGCCGGACTTGTCGCATGTGGTGATGACCGGCAAACGCGTCGCCGTTGTGGGGGCAGGGCCCGCAGGGCTTGGTTGTGCGGATGTGTTGATGCGAAATGGCGTGCAGCCGGTGGTGTTTGACCGCTATCCCGAAATTGGCGGGCTGCTCACCTTCGGCATTCCGGAATTCAAGCTGGAAAAACACGTGATGGCCCGGCGCCGCGAAGTGTTCACGGAGATGGGCATCGAATTTCGGTTGAACACCGAAGTCGGCAAGGACGTGACCTTCCAGGCGCTGCTGGATGAGTTCGACGCAGTGTTTCTTGGCATGGGCACCTACAATGCCATGCGCGGTGGATTCGAAGGTGAAACACTGCCGGGAGCGCTTGAAGCGCTGCCCTATCTGATTGGCAATGTTTCCAAACACCTGGGTCTGGACCCGGCCCCCGCCCCCTACGTCAATCTCAAGGGCAAGCGTGTGGTGGTCCTCGGTGGCGGTGACACGGCGATGGACTGCAACCGAAGTGCAATCCGACAAGGGGCCAAGTCCGTGGTCTGTGCATACCGGCGAGACGAAGCAAACATGCCTGGATCGCGCCGAGAGGTGCAAAATGCTCGGGAAGAAGGGGTGGAATTTTTGTTCAACCGCCAGCCGATCGAGATCGTTGGCCATGGCCGGGTCGAAGGGGTGCGGGTGCTGGAAACCCGCTTGGGAGAGGCCGACGCGCGCGGACGGCGCAGGCCCGAACCGATTGCCGGAAGCGAGCAGATTCTGCCAGCGGACGCTGTATTGATCGCGTTCGGCTTTCGCCCAAGTCCAGCTGACTGGCTGACCGAACACCAGGTAGAGCTCCACGATTGGGGCGGTGTGGTTGCACCAGAGAAAGGCCCACACGCCTTCCAGACGACGAATCCCAAGGTGTTTGCGGGTGGAGACATGGTTCGGGGCTCGGACCTTGTGGTCACCGCGATCTGGGAAGGGCGCACCGCGGCCGAAGGCATTCTCGACTACCTGGAGGTGTAACCGCGCATGGGTGCGACTGCGTTGGATGCCAAGAACAACGACGGCCTGCTGCGTGCATTGCGCCGTCAGCCGGTGGAGCGCACGCCGATTTGGCTGATGCGTCAAGCCGGGCGGTATTTGCCGGAGTACCGCGCGACACGTGGCCGGGCAGGCGATTTCATGGCACTTTGCCAGAATCCGCAGCTGGCTTTGGAAGTCACACTGCAGCCGTTGGCGCGGTTTGACCTTGATGCCGCCATTCTGTTTTCAGACATCCTGACGGTGCCGGACGCGATGGGCCTTGGCCTGTACTTCGAAACTGGAGAAGGGCCGAAGTTTCGCAAGCCAGTCCGGAGCCGCGCTGCGATCGATGCACTGCCGATTCCCGATCCTGAGGCAGACCTCGGCTATGTGTTGGACGCGGTGCGTGTGATCCGACAAGAGCTCGACGGGCGTGTTCCCCTGATTGGCTTTTCGGGCAGCCCTTGGACGCTAGCCACCTACATGGTCGAAGGCGGTTCGAGCCGGGATTTTCGCCAAATCAAGACACTGCTGTACAACGACCCCGAGGCGCTTGACGCCTTACTCGACAAGCTCAGCGAAGCCGTGGTCGGCTACCTAAATGGCCAGATTGCTGCGGGTGCCCAGGTGGTCCAGATTTTCGACACTTGGGGTGGCGTACTCACCACGGATGCCTACCGACGGTTTTCTCTGCGCCATATGGAGCGAATCGTGGCCGGCTTGCACCCGGGAAGCGACGGCGGCCAGGTGCCCGTGATTCTGTTTACCAAGCAAGGGGGCCATTGGCTCGAGTTGATCGCCAAATCAGGCTGCCAGGCTGTGGGCCTTGACTGGACCTTTGACATCGGCCGGGCTCGGCAGTTGGTGGGTGACCAGGTCGCGCTGCAGGGCAACTTGGACCCCGCCGTCCTGTTCGCTTCTACTGCGGCGGTGCGGGCCGAAGCGGCGCGTGTGCTGGATGGGTTCGGGCCGGGCCCAGGCCACGTGTTCAATCTCGGGCATGGCATCCAGCCGGGGGTCAACCCCGACCGGGTGAAGGACTTGGTCGATGCCGTGCACAACCACCCCAGAGGTTAAAGCCGGCACGGCGCTTTGGGTGCTTGACCCCCACGCCGTGCATAGGCGCTCAATCGCTTTGGGGTGAGGCACACGCCACGCGGTTTCTGCCCGCAGCTTTGGCTTCGTAGAGGGCCTTGTCCGCGTACTCAATCAACTGGTCAGAATCGGCCGTGGGTACCTGCGTAGACAGGGCCACCCCGACACTGACCGACAAGCGAATCGACTGTCCATTCCAGTCGATGGGCCCGTCCTGAACTGCAGTGCGAATCCGCTCGGCGATGCTGACGGCACCTGAGGGCTGGGTGTTCGGCAGCAACACGACAAATTCTTCCCCGCCGTACCGGGCCACGGTGTCCAGTGGCCGGCTGGCCGTGGCCGTCAGCACGCGCGCGAGGTGCTTGAC
>DHQM01000093.1:18415-23804 GCA_002408105.1 Gammaproteobacteria bacterium UBA5338
TTGAGGCACTCGTCTCCGGCAAGGTGTCCGTAAAGGTCGTTGACCGTCTTGAAATGGTCGAGGTCAATCAGCAGAAGGGCCAAGGATGTGCCTTCGCGCCGTGCTTGCTTGAGGTCTGTGACCAGGCGTTCGTCGAAGTGGCGGCGGTTCTTCACCCCCGTAAGGCCATCGATGGTGGAAATCTCGCGGAGCTGGGCATTGGCGTCGGACAGTTCGTTCATGGCGCGCTGCAGGTCGCGGGTGCGTTCGACGATGCGCTGTTCAAGGTGCTGCTTGGCATCGCGCTCGATGCGCAGTGCACGTTCCTGCTCTCGGGTTGCCTGGGCTTGGTGGTGGAGGGAAGCAGCCTGTGCCCTGAGGGCAAGATTGCGCTCGTCACGCATGCGCGCAGCCAAGCCGAAGGAAAGCAGCAATATGAGGATGGCAACCCCGATGTGGACGGTGTATCCGGCGATGACCGATCCCGGGCTGTAGCCGATCTCGTCGAGGACCAGCAGGAAGGCACTGATGCCGAACGCCAGCCAGCCCGCTGCAAAGTACCAACCGCTGAGCCCGTGTTGGCGGATTCGGCGAATGGATGCGTAGGACACCAGCAGCAGACCGACAAGCAACAGGCACAACAGGGCGTAGCCGGCCCAGGTGTAGTCGATCCACCACTGTAGTATGGCGTACAAGGCAGCCGAGCCACCGGCGCCAAGGAGAAGCTTTCGGATTCGGTTGTCCTTTGTTAGACCCAGGTAGTCGATCACGAAAAAGCAGGCACACAAGATCAACAAAGACGTAAAAACAAGTGGTGCCCGGTTTTGCCACGCAGGGGCGTTTGGCCATAGAAACTGGTAGCTGTACCCATGCAGCCCTGCCATGGTCAGCGCAGTGAACAGGCAGAATCCGAAAAAATACAGAAAACGCCGCTCTCGAAGCCAAGTGAACAAGAATACGTAGTAGGTTGCGATTGTCGCGAGGAGCCCAAAAAACAGGCCCATTAGGAACACGTCCTGTTGGGCGCTGCGCCAAAAAGGGGCGGGCTCCCAAAGGCTGAACTGGGCGCGGGTCGGCCCGCCTGATCGGACCTGAATCCAGAGTTCGTAGTGCTTTCCCGCTTCGAGGTGCAGCGGGAACACCGGGTGGCGGTGCGGAATCGGCCATTCGGAGAACGGCACCAGGTCGCCGCCGCGGTGGTGCGCCAGCACTTGGCCAGCATGCACCAAGGCCACTTCCGTCACGTCAACCAGCGGGTCATCGGTATTGAACAGCCACTCCTCAGTGTCGGTGGGGTTGAAGATCTTCAGCCGCAACAGCAGGCTGCGTTCGCGGACGGGGTTGCGGGCTTTGCTTTGAAATGGGCGCCATTGCAGCGCCGTGCCAGCCCCCACCAGTTGCTCGATCGGCTGAGTGCCATTGTCTCCGGCGTCAGCGAACTCCAGGTAGGGGTCAAGTTCGATGCGCGCCTTGCTCTGGTCGATGGTGAGCATTTCTGCGCCGCAGGCGGTGGTGATACCCATGAGCAGGGCGACCCTGGCACCGAGGTGTGTCTTCCAACTTCTGTTTAGGAGTCTGTGTGCGCTCTTTGTACTCCTGTCCCTGAATGGGCCGCAGAGCCAGGCAAGGACAAGGCCTGGTCTCCAGTCTGACATCCAATTCAAAGTTCAACCGCCCTGCTGTTGTGGCGTCTTTGGTGTCCTGGGTACTGCTGAACCCTGTCGCAGGGCAGGCTGTCCCAATCCGACGAGACGTTGATATCCTGACTCATTCTAGGCCAAAGCGAGGGCACCAATGCCAATGGGAAGAATTTTGTGGCGCAGCGTTCAAGTCATTGCGCTTGTTCTGGTGGTTTGCCTGGTGGCGGTGGTGCTGCTGATCTCGTTGGTGGATCCAAACCGCTTCAAGCCGCAGATCAGCGCTGCCGTTGCCCGGAGCACCGGCTACCACCTCGATCTTGCAGGTGATCTCTCGTGGTCGTTGTATCCGGTGGCTGGTTTCGAAGTCAATGACGTGCGCCTCGCCGTCGCGCCAGATGCGCCTGCGCTCGTCGCGGTCGAGAATGCCCGGGTCGGTGTGCGTGTGTGGCCGCTGGTGCGCGGGGAAGTGGAGGCGGATGCACTGGTGCTCTCAGGTGGCCGCATCGATTTGCGTCGTGACCGCGAGGGGCGGCCGAATTGGCAGGCTGCCGTGCAGCAGGCCGGCGGGTCCACCCCTGAGCGGGACCCCGATCCTGGGGCGGTGAGGGGCGGAACAGCGGGCGCAGCCGGGCTTGCGCTTGCCGTTGGTCGCGTGCGCATCGAGGACGTGCGCCTCGACTACCGTGACGCCCAAACCGCCACCCACTGGGTCGCTGAAATCGAACGGCTGCAGGTGGAGGGTTTGCGGTTGGGTGATTGGTTCGCGCTGGAGCTGATTGCGCGGGTTCGACCGGATGGCCAACGGGTGCTGAACACTGAGGTGCGGTCCCAGCTGCGGGTCTCGCCCACGCTCGACCAGTTTGATTTCTCAGAGCTGGTCTGGAACCTGAAAGCCGATGCGCTGACGGGTCCGGGCACAGCTCCTGTGGAGGCTCGGGTCACCAGCGCATCCGGACACTATGCGCTGGCGCAGCAGCGGATCGAGGTCGCTCCCGTCGAGCTGGCTGTTGCAAACCTGGTTGCAACCTTGAGGCTTCAGCCGCTGCAGCTCGGGTCTGAGCTGGACGTGCGTGGTGCTCTTTCCATTGCACCCTTTGATGCCCATGCCTTCGCCCGTCGACTGGCGCAGGAGTTGCCTGAACTCGCGGGCTCAGAGGCTCTTGAGCACGTGGCGCTTGCTGCTCGGTTCAGGGTGACGCCGATGGCTGTTGCGGTGCCTGATCTCCAAGTTGAGCTGGATGAGAGCCGATTGACCGGGAGCCTCGCCTACGCACTCCAGGGTTCGCCCGCACTACGATTTCAGCTGGACCTCGATGCCATCGACCTGGACAACTACCAGGTGGTTGCGACGCCCACGGAGCCGCTGTCCGAAGCGGCTGGATCTGGCCCTCCTCCGAGCCCTTTGGCGGTTGCGCTGGCGCCCTTGGCGCTGGTTTCGGCCGACGGGCGGGTGACAGTGGGCCGTGTCAAAGCGAGTGGTTTGACCGCAACCAATGTCAGCCTGCACCTGCGGGGGGAGGATGGCAGGGTGCGAATGGAGTCCGCCGAGGCCGAACTGTATGCAGGTCGGTTCAGTGGCACGGCCGGCCTAAAACTGCAGGCGGAGCAGGTCAGCGCTGAAGCGAGGGTTCTTTTGGATGAAGTACAACTCGAACGCCTGCTCGCTGATTTGATCGAACGGCGGCTGTTTCGCGGTGTGCTTTCGGCGGAAGGTGCGCTTGCGGCCCAAGGCCGGGACTTCGCAGAAATTCTTACAACGCTGGATGGGCCGGTCAGCGTTGCGGTGTCCGATGGTGCTGTCCTCGGAGTGAATGTGATGGAGCAGGTCTGCAAAGGTGTCGCTGCGCTGCGGAACGAGGATGTTCCGCCCGATAGGAATTGGCCCCCCTACACAGCCTTTGAAACCCTGCGGGCCTCCCTGGTGTTCAGCGACGGGGTGGGCACCACCGACAACTTCAGCCTCTCCGGTGGTGGGCTGAGCGTCAGTGGTACCGGGTTCGTGGACCTTCCCAGAGAACGGTTTGATTACCGCGTTGGCGTGCGGGTCACGGGAGACAGTGAATCGAAGCAGTGCGCGACTTCCGAGCGGCTTCGCGAGATTCGCTGGCCATTGCGGTGCCAGGGGAGTTTCTCTGATCCGCCTGCACAGCTGTGCGGAATCGACACCGAGCGGCTGTTGCAAATGACAGGCGAGGAAGCGGTGCGCAAGTTGGGGCGCGAATTGGAGGGCGTGCTGCCCAACGACCTGCGCGAATGCGGTGAATGCGCTCGGCGGTGAGCGCGGCGCACCGCGCGCCGATCGCACCACGCTTGCTGACCTGGTACCAGACAAGCGGGCGCGAGCATCTGCCGTGGCGGCGGAACATCACCCCTTTCCGGGTGTGGGTGTCCGAAACCATGCTCCAACAGACTCGGGTGGAAACTGTGGTGCCCTATTTCGAGCGCTTCATGGCAGCGTTCTCCAGCCTGGAAGCCCTGGCTGGCGCGACTGAAGACCAGGTGCTCCACCTTTGGACCGGGCTTGGGTACTACTCCCGCGCGCGCAACCTGCACCGGGCGGCTGGAGAGCTGGTCGCTGCCGGGGTCAGGGAGCTGCCCCACAGCCTGGATGGGCTGATGGCGCTGCCAGGCATTGGCCGCTCCACTGCCGGTGCCATCCTGAGCATCGCCTGTGGCGTTCGTGCGCCGATCCTCGACGGCAACGCCAAACGGGTGCTGGCCCGGTACCACGCCATCCCAGGGTGGCCGGGGCGCAGCGCCACAGCTCGGGCGCTTTGGAGTGCGGCGGAGCAAGAAACACCTGAGAACAGGTTTGACGAATACACCCAGGCGATGATGGATCTTGGCGCCGCAGTCTGCGTTCGTGGCAACCCGCGGTGCGCAGATTGCCCGATCGCTGTAGACTGCGCCGCACACCAAAGCGGGCAAGCTGACCAGTTTCCGGCTCCGAGACCCCGGCGGGTGGTTCCGCAGGTTGAGGTTCACTGGGCCGTCATTCGCGATGCACGTGGTGCTGTGCTGCTCGAGCAGCGGCCTCAGCCCGGCATTTGGGGCGGGCTCTGGACCTTCCCTCAGGCAGCTTCCAGTGATGCCCTGCAGGACGCGCTTGGGGCCACCCAGGGTGAACTCCGGCAGTTGGGTAGGTTTTCGCATTTGCTCACTCACCGGCGGCTCGACATCCATGTACACCGGCTTTGTCTAGCTGATGAAAACAGCCTCGCTCGGTTGGATGGTCAGATGGGTGGGCGCTGGTACGATCCGCTCTCGCCGCCCGCTGTGGGTTTGCCAGCGGCCATGCGCCGCGTGCTCGATCAGCTGCAGCCTAGGGACTGAACAGAGGAACCCTGCCCATGACGCGAACGGTATTCTGTCGAAAATACAAACGGGAGCTGGCCGGGCTGGAGGCGCCACCGTTTCCGGGCCCGAAGGGGGAAGACATCTACGAGCGCGTGTCCCGCCAGGCCTGGGAGGAGTGGCAGTTGCATCAGACGCGCCTCATCAACGAGCGGCGGTTGCGGTTGATGGACCCATCAGACCGGGCTTTCTTGCAGCAAGAGATGGAAAAATTCTTCAACGACGAGAACTTTGCGCAAGCGGAAGGGTACCGTCCTTCCTCTTGATTCCAGGCCGCCACCACTCCCTGATGGGCTGGGTGTTGGTGGCGACACTGCTTGACTCATGCTTGGTCAGGCGGTTTAATGCCGCCCTCGCGTTTGGCCCAGGTAGCTCAGTCGGTAGAGCAGTGGACTGAAAATCCTCGTGTCGGTGGT
>DHQM01000022.1:0-3122 GCA_002408105.1 Gammaproteobacteria bacterium UBA5338
GAACTACAACCCAGCCCCCGACACATTCGCCATTCGAGCAGCGACCTCGGCAGCGACCGACTCCAGCACATCCAACTCTTCACCGATCAAGCGCAGTGCAATCGGCGCCTCACTCCCTGGCCCTTGGGAGAATTCATGAACACGCACCTTGGCACCGACCACTGCGGAAAGGTCTTGCCGCACGCGAGCCACGAATTCATTGCGGGCGGCAAGCCCCTCGACTCGATGCTGGACGAACAGCTGGGCAAAATTCGCCGCATCGCTGCTGGGATGCACGTTGTAGTACACCGCTGGGCTGCCGCGGCCAATGTGTGTGGTCACCGCCTCGACCTCCGGATAGCCACGCAGCCGGTCTTCGACATGCAGCGCAACAGCATGGGTGGCATCGAGGTTCGCGTTGACAGGCAGGTCGACATTGACCATGAACTGGGCCTTTTCGGCCTTGGGAAACAGGCTGAAACCAACCCGAGGGAACAGGGTGAGACTGCACACAAACACCAGCCCAACAACCGCCAACACGAGAAACCGGTGGCCGAGCGCCCATTGCAGCGCCCGCGTGTAGCGCGTCGAAGAGCCAGCCCCCGGGGCAGCCGTGGCTTTTGGCCTTTCCTGTAGCAGCATTCGCCCGAACTGCGGGGTCACGGTAAGCGCAACCCACAGCGAGGCGATCAGTGTCACCACCACAGCCACCGGCATTGATCGAATGAAACTGCCGGTGTCGCTTTGGAGCAGAATCATGGGCACGAAGGCCAGCACTGTGGTGAAAGTGCCGGCTGTCACCGCCCAGCCCACCTGGGATGCGCCCTTGACGGCCGCTGCGGTCTTTGAGTCACCCTGACGCAAATGGCGAGCAATGTTCTCTGTCACCACGATGGCATTGTCGACCAGCAGGCCCAATGCAATCACCAGCCCAACGATGGACATCTGCTGGAGGCCATATCCACTCCAGTCGAGAAACAACACGCCAGTCAGCATCGACAGCGGGATGGTCAACAGCACCACACAGGCTGCACGGAACCCCAGTGTCAACAGCACAATTGCCCCAACCAGTGCCAGCCCCTGCAGCAGGTTGGTAAAGAACCCGTCGATGCGCTCTGCAACCCCGGCTGCCTGATCGAACACCGGCGTGAACCTGTATTCGGGGTGTTCTTCAGCAAAGCGATCAAGCGTCGCGCTAAGCTGCGCGCTGAGGGGCAAGACGTTGGTGCCAAGTTGCTGCTGAACCGCAACCAAGACTGCCCGCTGCCCGTTGTGGCGGGTCAGGTAGCTCGGGGTTGCATCTCCGAGCACCACATCTGCGATGTCACCCAAGGCAACAAGATGGCCGCTGTCGGCCCGCATCACGGTCTTTCGGATGTCATCCAACGACCGATACCGACCACTGGTCACGACGCTGAACCGAACATCCCCCGCGTCCACATGCCCTCCGGGGACGGTGCGTGCCGCGCCGGCGACAGCCCGTTCAACCGCTGGCACATCCACACCATGGGCAGCAGCCCGTTGGGGATGCAGACGCACCTGGACCTCGTTTTGAGGATGACCCCATACCTCAACCTTCTTGACCCCGCCAAGGCGTTCGAAACGCTTCTGCAAGTGCTCGGCGGTCAAGCGAAGGTCATCGTAAGTCCGGTCATCTGACATCACTGCCGCCATGAACATGGTCACATTGGTCGGTGAGTACTTCTCAATATCCAAGTGCAGCAAGTCCGGGGGCAGTTGGTCCCGAACTCCGCCGACTGCAGCTTCTACGCGCTCGAGCTTTTCGTCCGGGTCGGAGCCATAGAGAAACCTTGCCTCCACCGTTGCTCCCCCGTTGCGGACCCAGGCAATCACCTCATCCACGTCTTCAAGGCCTCGAATCGCTTCTTCCAGCGGGAACACCACCATGCGTTCCAGGTCTTCCGGAGTGGATCCGGGGTGCACCACTGAGATGCCCACAGTCGCGAAATCAAATTGAGGGTCTTCGGCGCGCGGCATGGTCAACAGAGACAGCGTGCCCAAAACGGAGACAAGCACCAACAGCACCAAGGCAAAGTGATGGTACTTCAAAGCAAGTGCAGGCAAACGCATCGACATCAACCCAAGGGCGAGGAAGAGGGGAAAGTTGGCGTATTACCGCGAGATCACAGCGGCTGTCGGCGCCGCCGTGGCGTCTGGAAACTCAGCTTGTACCTCGACACCAGGGCGCAAGAACTGCGCGCCTGCGCTCACCACCCAGTCGCCAGGCGCCAGCCGGTCCACAGCCGCATCGTTAACAAAAAAATGGCGGTCGTCGAACCCTTCCATTGGCACCATGACGGACTGGACCCGTCGGGTTTTCGGATCGACCCGAAACAAGGTGGCCTGGGTGTCATCCACCGCCACGAGAGCGGCCAGAGGCAAACGCGCAAGGCGTTGGTCATCCTGGGGGTCGATCCGGACCTGTGCAAACAGTCCGTTGCTGAGTCGGGGCGGCGCATCAAGGAGCTGGACCTCAGCGGGAAAGGTTCCCACCGTTGCCCGTGCCAGGCTTCCCAGTTCCACCACGACGCCCCGCCAGCGCTGGCCAGGATAGGCATCGAGCACCACATCGGCCGGATCGCCGAGAGACACACGCACCACTTCGCGGTCGGTCAGGCTGACACGAACGACCCAGCCCGCCGCGTCGAGCCCCAGAGCCACCACCGGCTGTCCCGGCCCGACCCACTCGCTGGGCTCCGCCGAGCGCGACAGGACCACGCCTGGGGCGGGGGCAACGATGGTGGAATGGCGCTCACTGTAGCGGGCCACGGTGAGTGCAGCTTCGGCCAGCTGCAATTCGGTGAGCGCATTTTGCAAGCGTTCTTCCGAGACTGCCTGTGAGCCACGCAGCCGCTGCAGGCGATCCAGGTCCCGCTTGGCCTTGACGAAACGCGCCTCGGCCTGGTTCAGGGCGGCGGCGCTTTCTTCAGGATCGAGACGCGCGAGCAGGTCTCCTTCCGCCACGCGTTCGCCAGGATGGACTTCAACAGCCGCAACGACGCCGCTGGTTTTGAACGACAGCGTCAATTCGTGTTGGTTGACCAGACGCCCACTGGCTTCGACCGGTCGCGTCACCATGGCATAGCGCACCGGGGTGACAGCGACCCGCATCGCCTCGTCGG
>DHQM01000022.1:3345-3585 GCA_002408105.1 Gammaproteobacteria bacterium UBA5338
GCGACCCGCATCGCCTCGTCGGCAAGCAGTTTTCCAGCGGCCAAAAACCAGACCGCCAGGTACCCAAGAAAACCCAGTGCAATCCAGCCCCGCACCGCACATGTGGCCCGTCGGGTTGCGCCCGTTGCCGCCTGGCTCCATGGCTTGCCGTGCATGTCACGTCTCCTTTTTTTTAAGCGCCACCCGGGTTCGACCCATGTCCGAGGTGGCGGGTCAGCGCAATGTTAACATTGCAAACAT
>DHQM01000022.1:3855-4121 GCA_002408105.1 Gammaproteobacteria bacterium UBA5338
GCAATGTTAACATTGCAAACATGATAGCGGCCCAATATAAGCAGCGTCAACATTAAGCCCGACAGTTTGCTACCATGAAATGAACTTCGCCAAGCTGGTGCAGGTCTCAGCCGCAATGCCCAACCCCGACTCCAGTCGCGATTACCACCACGGCAATCTGCGCCAAACTCTGTGCACGCTAGCGCTGGACCACCTGCGCAAGGATGGGCTCAAGCACCTGAGCTTGCGTGCACTCGCGCGTGAGATCGGCGTCTCACCCACCGCGC
>DHQM01000022.1:4329-4657 GCA_002408105.1 Gammaproteobacteria bacterium UBA5338
AGGCGTCTCACCCACCGCGCCGTACCGGCATTTCAAAGACAAAGAAGCACTGCTGCAAGCCCTGGCGGTAGAGGGGTTCGGGCGGCTTCGTGAGGCCAATCTCCGAGCCATTGCCGAAGCGGATCCCAACCCCGAGAGTCAGTTGCGGGCGGCCGGGTTGTCGTATCTGGAATTTGCTCTGGGCCAACCGGAGTTGTTCGACCTCATGTTCGGCCCGCTCCTGCGTCAAGGCAGCCATGACGCGTTGCACCGCGCTGGAGACATGTCGTTCGCGGTACTGGTGGAGGTGATTCAACAAGGCATCGACCAGGGTGTATTCAATGTGGAT
>DHQM01000022.1:4892-10083 GCA_002408105.1 Gammaproteobacteria bacterium UBA5338
ACGCCGAAGCCGCCGCGAACACCGCCTGGGCGTTGGTCCATGGCCTGGCCCACATCGGGCGCGCCATCTGCCCCGACTGGAGTCCGCAAGAGGTGCAAGGGCTCGCAAGCGAGTCGATGCACCTCTTGCTGCGCGGCCTGACCCGTCCCTGATCGTCCCGCTCCGGCACGCCGGCTTGCACCTGTGCCCAAAACCCGCACAATCAAGGCCCTGCCAGTCTCCGCCAACCCAATGTCACGAGGGACCATAGACGCGATGGTTAGCCGCCAACTTGGTCTCAGATGGCAGGGCGTTCTCGTCGCCTCAGCCCTGATGATCCTGTCGACCGCCGCCTGTGCCCTACAACTTCAGTGGGCAGAGTCCATCGAACGGCTCACCCCCGCTGCAGACGACCTCTATGCAATGGGCCGGGACATTCGGGTCGGCTCAAGCGTCGAAGGCGACCTGTACGCCCTGGCCCTCGATCTCCAGTCCGACGGCCTGATCGTTGGCGACCTCACCGTTGCCGCAGGGCAAGCGGAAATCGGCGGCACCATCACGGATGACCTTCGCGCTGCAGGACGCACCCTTGTGGTTCAAGCCGAGGTCAGCGACCACCTGCTGGCGGCCGCGGCCGAGATTGAAGTGCGAGAAAACACCGAGGTCGGGGGCGGTGCCTTGCTCACAGGGCGCACAGTGGCAATGCACGGGCGCATTGTTGGCGACCTGCGGGTGTTCGCCCGTCGGGTTCAGATCGATGGCACAGTCGACGGCAACCTGCATGTGCGGGCCGAAAGCGTAGACCTGACAGGCGCCACCATCGGTGGGGACCTTGTACTGGAATCCCCCGGTGAAGTCGACGTGAAGGGCGCCGCCATCGGCGGCGCTGTCACCCAGACCCGCATCGACCCACTGCACCCGTCATCGGACGGGGCGGACACAAACCGGTGGCCTGGGGCAGCGCACTGGATCGGCGTGCTGCTCGTCGCCGCCCTGCTCGCGTGGAAACTCCCAGAGCCGATCAGTGCCACCGTGGCCGGCATCGACCGAGGCGTGCTGCGAGCCCTGGGGCTCGGCCTGATCGCCGCTGCGGTGCCGCCGGCCACCGTGTTGCTCCTGCTTTGGATCCCGATCGGCTGGATCGGCGCAATCACGGCGGCGTTGCTGTACCCGCTGTGGCTGCTTGCCGGGGTTTATGTGGGCCTCTTCTGGTTGGCAGACGTACTGCTGCGCCGCGTGGGGCCTCGAGCCCCTGGATGGGTGCTTCGAACCCTGGCCTTCACCGGAGTACTGGCGGCAGTGGCACTGCTCGGTGGCATTCCTTGGGTCGGACGCGCACTTTGGACAGGGGTGTTGCTGATGGGCCTCGGCGGACTCGTGCAGGCCCTGGTTCTCAAGGCGCGCACCCGCCAGCCCCCTGCACCACCGAGCCCGGCCCAGCCCCAGGATGGCTGAACCAGTCCCAACCCAGAACAGGAGCACCCCATGTGGACACTGATGCCCTTCGGCTTGATCTACCTTGGCCTTGGCTTCTGGTGTCTGGCGGCCCCAGAGATCGCCGCCGGAGGCATCGATTACCTACTGCAATCCGATACCGCCCGCGCCGAGTTCATCACCATCTACGGCGGCCTGGATCTCGGCGTCGGCCTCGCAATGCTGTGGTGTGGCTGGATTCCGCGGCTGCGCCTCGGCGCCCTGGTGTTCAGCGCAATTTTCTCGCTGTGCATCGCGTTGACCCGTTCCGCAACACTGCTGGCATACTCGACCTCGTCTCTGCTCGTGCAGTTGGCCGTGGTTGAGTGGCTTGCGGCCATCGCACTCGGCATCCATGCCCTGTGGTTGTGGCGCAATGAACCCAGCGAAGCGATTGATATCAAATGATACACATTCGTTATTGATGTATCATTTGATGCAATGAAACAGTCTGCCAATCTCGCACTGAACAACCACGCAGTCGCGCCGTCAGAACAGGCGGGTGCGGCGTTGCGCACTTTTTTTCGCATCGCGACGGCCTGGCGCCTGAGCCACGCCAATGCGGAAACCCTGCTGGGCGTGTCTCACCCCACCTACATGCGCTGGCGCGCCAACCCGAACAACGCCAGGCTTGGGCCCAACACCCTGGAACGGCTGTCGTATCTGTTTGGGATTTACAAAAACCTACAAGTGCTGCTACCAGACCCGGAAGCCGCAGACCAATGGGTGCACCGCCCCAACAGCGCGTTGTTGTTCCAGGGCCAGACGCCCATGCAGCGCATGCTCGGTGGCCAAGTCGCAGACCTGTACCAGGTTCGCCGGCACCTCGATGCGGCACGGGGTCTGTGGTCTTGAACTGGCCCCGCATTGCGGTGCAGTGGACCCCCAGCCACCGCATCGTCGCCAGCCGCTTTCCTCCGGTCGGACTGTTCGACCGGGTGGCTGACCCCGCAGACCTGGAAGTGGTGCTGGCCATAGAAAGCATGACCAACGAGCGAATACGCGATGAACTCGGCGACATCCAGCTGGTGGCACCGGGGGACCGCATCAGTGGGCCCGGCAGCACACCAATCATGGCTGCATTCACGCACCCCAACCCAGAAGGCAGCCGATTCAGCGACGGCACATTCGGGCTGTACTACTGCGCCGAGGACCGCGACACTGCCATTCGCGAAACCCAGTATCACTATGGGCGGTTTCTGGCGCAAAGCCAGCAACCACCCATCGAGGTTGACGTGCGCCTGTATACGGCCGACCTAAACGGCGAGCTGCGCGACCTGGCCACTGCACCGGAACATGCCCCAGAGCTCCTGGCGCCACACAGTTACACCGCAAGCCAAGCCTTTGGAAAAGCGCTGCGACAGCACAACGAAAATGGCCTAAGGTACCCTTCGGTGCGGCGCAGGGGTGGTTGGTGCGCGGCGGTGATGCGCCCCAAACTGCTGGGGCCCGCTCGGCAGAGCGCCCACTTCACGTATTGCTGGGATGGCCAGGCGATCACCGATGTCTATCAAAAGAAGGCGGTTCGGGTGCGCACCTAGATACAGAAACCGCCTGCTTTGTCAGTCGACGAAGCGCACACCAATGACACCGTCCACTGCAAGAATTGCATCGCGCAGGCCATCACGCCGCTCGCACTCCACGTCGATCAGATTGTAGGCCAAATCGCCACGGCTCTTGTTGAGCATATCCAGCACGTTGATGTTGCGGTCGGCAAGGACGGACAACACCTGGCCCAAAACCTTGGGCACGTTGCGGTTGGACACTGCGAGTCGGCACCCTGCAGTGCGTTCCAGCACCAAAGTCGGGAAGTTCACCGAATTGCGCACGTTGCCGTTCTCAAGGAAATCGATGAGCTGGTCGGCGGCCATGACTGCGCAGTTCTCCTCGGCTTCGGCGGTGCTGGCGCCGATGTGGGGCATCAACAGCGCGCCTGGATGTCCGACGAGGTTCGGCTCCGGAAAGTCCGTGACATACTGGCGCAGGTACCCCGAGTCGAGGAACTGAGCGACAGCGGCAGTGTCCACGATGCCTTCCCGGGCAAAATTCAACAGCACCGCCCCTTTGCGGGTGTACGCCAGGGTGTCTTCATTGATCAGGTTTCGGGTCGCCTCAAGCAGCGGCACATGCAGCGATACGAAGTCGGACTTGGCGAGCAAAGACTGCAGGTTTTCCATCTTTTCAACCTGGTTGGGCACCCGCCAGGCGGCCTCCACCGACAACGCAGGATCATACCCAAGAACCCGCATGCCGAGTTGAATGGCCGCTTCGGTAACCCGCGACCCAATGGCACCAAGCCCGACCACACCCAGGGTTTTGCCCAACAACTCGTGGCCACGAAAGCGCTTCTTCTCGGCCTCGAGGGTGGCACCCAAAGCCGCTGCATCCCGCACCCCGCGCAGGCCATCGACATACGCAATACCAGGGACGATGCCTCTCGATGACAACAACAAGGCGCAAAGAACCAGCTCTTTCACAGCATTGGCGTTCGCCCCTGGGGTATTGAATACAGGGATTCCGCGCTCGCTCAACACATCCACGGGTACGTTGTTGACACCCGCCCCTGCCCGCGCCACCGCCAACACTGAGTCCGGAATCTCCTCGGGAGACAGCCGGTGGCTGCGCAGCAAGATCGCGTCCGGCTGGGCGATGTCTGTGGCGACTTCGTAGCGATCGCGCTCAAACCGCTCCAGACCCTTGACGGAGATTTGATTGAATTTCTGAATCCTGTACATCCACAGCCTCCAGCACAGCCCCAGGCGATGGCCGCAAGGCTTCGTAACAAAGCTACCCATTCTACCGGCCAGGGCCCATTCTTTGAATGAGCAGACATCGCCCTACCCATCTTGCTCCCGGTCGACCCCCCACTGGACCTCGCGCTCAGACGCCTGCCTGGCCACAACGCGGGCGATCACAAACAGCAGATCGGAGAGGCGGTTGAGGTAGACCTGGCTCTGGACATTGACCGGCTCGGCTCGCCCGAGACTCACCAATCTGCGCTCTGCACGCCGGCATACGGCGCGCGCCAGGTGGGCCGTCGCGGATCCTTGGGTGCCGGCGGGCAGGACGAAGTTGCGCAGCGGTGGCAAGGGTGCATTCAACTCTTCGAGGGCCGCTTCAAGCATGGCGACCATGGGCTCGGACACCCGTGGATCGCCTTCACTGGCCAGTTCACCGCCAAGCTCGAAAAGCTGCTGCTGCACCTCCTCCAGCAAGTGATTCAGAATGTCGGCTGGCTCCAAGTGGCAGCGCAACAAGCCAACCCAGCAATTTAGCTCGTCAACGGTGCCGATGGTCTCGATTCGCGGGTCGTCCTTGGCCAGGCGCCGGCCTCCTGCGAGACCGGTTTCTCCCTTGTCACCGCCGCGGGTCGTAATGGATGTCAGCCGGTTGCCCATGTGCCCTCCAGTGGGTGTCCCCTGTGTGCAGGTTGGCAGTTGCCGCTAGCGCATCCGCCATTGGAGGCGGACCTCATAGGTCCGCTCTGGTGCGGGATAATAGCCCACGTCGTTGCTGAATGTGGCGGGATTGTATGCAACGGCTGCAAACCCGCTGTAGTGCTCGTCCAGCGCGTTGATGACCCGCGCTTTGACGGCCCAATCGCCGGCCGCCCACCCAAGGGTCAGGTTGAGTGTCTGGTATCCATCCAGCGCCGGGAACTGATTGGCGAAATCTGCAGACACCCGCTGCTCGTCGTACCAACGCCATTCGGCAAAGTAGTCGAACGACCGCACCGCAC